>JAUSDJ010000037.1 GCA_030650795.1 Actinomycetota bacterium | reverse complement strand
GGGTGTGGCCATTCCTTTGGGCTGACGCGAATCTTGCGCGCCCCACTTTACTAGCGCGAGGGTTGCGGACGTGCGAGAATCCTATCATGGTAACGGTCCTTGGCTTGATAGGAGATTGGAATGGACAGGGATGTTTTGATGCATCAGATGACGGAGCGATTTCGGGAAGCCTACGCGAAGGGATTGGATGCGGTGGAGCGGGCGCCGGACGGGCAATGGATTGCGGCCAGCGAGTTCGTATTCCGGGATGCGTTTCTTGAGGTGATGAAGGAGAGCTACCAAGCGGCCATTCAGGCCAAGATCGACGCGGATTCGTCCCGGCAAGCCGGGACTTTTTCCCCCTCCGAACCCGGCACTGGTGGAAGCGGGGCCGCTACGCAACAAGGGGAAGCACGGCGTTCACGTCCTGACGATAGACGGCGACATTGAGTTGATCCGCCGTTACTTCTGGTCGAAGGAGCGTGGAGGTCAGTATCCGGTCGACGCGATCATCGGCATCGAAGGTGGGATCGTCTCGCCGGGCGCGTTGCAACTGTGTTGCACGATGGGCGTCATCCAAGACTTCGCCCAGGGCGCGGACGACCTTCGCACGTTCTCCGGGCTGCGGGTGAGCAAGGAACGACTTCGTCAGGTTACCGAGTCGCAAGGCCGCGAGGCGGCGCGGGTTCGGGAAAGCGGCGTCTTGAAACCCGCCTGGTCGGCGGCGGAAGCAACGGCGGGATTCGGTGAGCCGACGCGCGTGTACGTGGGCACCGACGGGGTCATGGTCCGCATCGTGACCCAGGAGGAAAAAGACAAACGCCGCAAAGAGCAGGCGATCCGCCGTCAGCAGCGCGGTCGCGCGGGAGTGGGAAACACGAGGCCACTGCCCAAGCCTCGTCCAGGAAGCGATGATCGTTTCAAGGAAATGAAGATCGGTTTGTTCTACGATCAGTCCAAGACGCGCCGGCATGTCTTCGCGACGCAAGGCAATCATGAGCGTTTTGGAGAGTTGCTGCGGCTCCATGCCGATGCGATCCAACTGGAAGAGGCCCAGCAGACGCTGTCGCTCACCGATGGCGGACCGTGGATTCGCAACCAGATTCTTAAGCACCTCAAGAAGCTGAACGCGATGCTGCTGGACTTCTTCCACCTCAGTGAGCACGTCTGGTCGACAGCCAAGTGCTGCCTGGGCGACGGACCGGAGGCCGGGACGTGGGCGGAGAAGCAACTCCAAGAGATCAAGCATATCGGCGGGCGGGCGGTGTTGGCGGCGATCGAGGAGCTGGGCAAGAAGATACGCTCGCCAGCCAAAAAAGAGAGCCTGCGCCGATTGCGGCGTTACCTCGTGGAGCGTTGGGAGATGGTGGAGTATCCGCAGGCCTTGGCCAAGGGGTGGGACATCGGCTCAGGCCCGACGGAAGCGATGTGCAAGAACCTGACGCTGCGCCTGAAACGAACCGGCATGAAGTGGGACGCCGATCACGCAGCCGACCTCATGAACCTCGTCGCCCTACGCGAAAGCGGACAATGGACCGCGTACTGGGACACTCGACGAATTGCATGATGCCAAAATCCGTGGCCAGACCC
>JAUSDJ010000036.1 GCA_030650795.1 Actinomycetota bacterium | reverse complement strand
TGATGAAATTCCATTTACCTGTAATCCACCAAATACTCCAACAGATGAAACAGTGAGTGATGATCCAAATCCTACATTACCAGTAGCATTTAATGTTGTTAACTGAGTGTTTCCAACAACATTCAATGAACTGGAAAGGTTTACACCGGATGTAACAGACAAACTACTTCCAACAGAGACATTACCTGAAGTTGTGAGAGTAGAGGAGTTAATACTTGTTGAAGTTAATCCTTGAGTATTAACAATTCCTAAGTTAGACAGTCCAGTAACATTCAACCCATTCAATGCTCCAAATCCTGTTATTGATCCTCCAACTCCAACATTACCTGTAGTAGTGAGAGAAGAAGCATTAATGTCTGTTGCATTAATAGTAGTTGAATTGATTGCAGTAGTATTTAATCCTCCATTTAACTGAGATAGCCCTGCCACATTAAGTGAGGAGAGTAGATTTACTCCAGATGTAACAGACAGTGAAGTTCCAATTCCCACATTACCAGTTACATTCAAAGAAGATCCAATTCCTACAAATCCGGAAAGGAAGGTAGTACCGGTATTTAGTAAGTTGTAGTCTGCATTAGTATTACCAATTCCCACATTGCCATTATCCAAAACTACCAGACCAAAGGTATTGTTATCATTTGATGTGGTTAAGAAATTTAATCCTGTTGAATTGCCTGTTCCTCTTAGGTTTAATTTAGAATATGGAGCAGTAGTTCCAATTCCAACATTACCTGATGTAAATACAGCCCCGTAGTTATTGGTAGCCCCATTTTGTGCATCTACATACAATGAATAACTATTAGTCACATTAGTTGTTCCTACTCCTACATTGCCTGAAGCAATCTTCAGTCCTATTGAATTCGTTAAAGCAGCAGCTGAAGCGCCGGCTGGAGCACCTGAAATATTAACAGTTGAAGCTTCTGTGATTGTTTGGGTAGAGGCGGCAGTCACAGTAGGTTGATTAAATAGGGTAAATCTTTGAGTAGCGTAACCTCCAGTAATAGTCAGACTCAACCCAGACCCAAAGCTAAATACAGGTTTTTCACTAGTGATAGTACCATCACCCTGTGTGTATACAGCCAGACCGGTGTTATCATTCCACTGACCACCAAGATAAACTGTTGATGTTTGTCCTACAAGGTTGCTAATTCGTGGAGTAGCACTTGTATCAAAATATGATACACCTTCAATTGCAGCACCCAAACCACCTTGATTCGGAGCACCGAAGGATAATATCCCAATGCTATCCATAATAATCTGAGTTCGAGCATTGGTTTGGTTAGCCAGCACCTTAAACTTACTTGTTCCATTAAGCTGAAGATCAAGTAAGTTTCCGGTAAATCCAGAAGCAGCATTTACACCAAGTCCAGTTCCAGAGGTAGACCATCCAGTAGAAGTTGTTCCCGAAGGTTCTACTAATAGTTGTGGTTTGGTAGTAGTTGCAGATCCACCAGTAAACCAGTTACCAGAAAGTAATTCTCCAGGAGCAGATGCTCCACCATTGGTGGCTATCTGTAAAGCAGCTGTTGTAGAGGTTGTGCCAATACCCACATTTCCAGATACTGCTAATCCATTTGTTGGGAGTGTTGAAGTAGGCATAGATCCATACCCAATTGCAGCAGCACCATTAACTTGTAATGCCCCAACAGGATTAGTCACTCCTATCCCCACATTTCCACCTGCAGTTACAGTTATCCCAGAAGTTCCGGATCCATTAGTAGTTAAGGATAATGCATTGGTTGATGGAGACCAAAGACCAGTAGAGGTGGAATTAGAGAATGAGAAGGAAGGTAGGGAAGCTGTTCCATTAGGAGCCAGGAATTGGCCTGATGTGAGTGTCAGATTATTACCAAAAGTAGAAGTAGAGGAGACATTTAATGTTCCAGTAATACCGGTATTAGTTAGAGATGATACTCCAGTTACATTCAAAGAATTAAGAGAAGCAGCTGAAGTTGTAGTCAATGACCCTCCCACTGCTACATTACCTGAAGTAGTTAATGAAGAGGAGTTAATGTTGGTGGTATTTAACCCTCCGTTTAACTGAGATAGTCCTGTCACAGACAAAGAAGAAGACAAAGCTGTGCCTGATGTCACAGTTAAGCTTCCTCCTACTGCTACATTACCTGTAGTAGATATGGAAGCAATATTTAATGTTGATGCATTTAATGTCTGCGCATTAACAGTTCCAAGATTAGTCAGTCCTGTTACATTAAGTCCTGATAATGCTCCAAAGCCAGTAATCGATCCACCAACTCCAACATTACCTGTAGTAGTTAATGTTCCTCTAAACAGAGAAGCTCCATTAACAGTTAAGGTATTTAGATCAGTATTTCCCAAAGCTTGCAAAGAAGAAGAGAACAATCCAGCTGAGGTGACAGTTAATGATGATCCAAATCCTACATTACCAGTAGCATTTAATGTTGTTAACTGAGTATTTCCTACAACATTAAGAGAAGATGAAAGGTTTACGCCAGATGTAACAGAAAGAGATGATCCAACAGATACATTACCAGTCGTTGTCAAAGTAGAGGAGTTAATACTTGTTGAAGTTAACCCTTGAGTATTAACAATTCCTAAGTTAGATAGTCCAGTAACATTCAATCCATTCAAAGCTCCAAAGCCTGTTATTGATCCTCCAACTCCAACATTACCTGTAGTAGTGAGAGAAGAAGCATTAATAGTTGAAGCATTAATTGCAGCTGTGTTTATACCCCCAGATAATGATGAAATTCCATTTACCTGTAATCCACCAAATACTCCAACAGATGAAACAGTGAGTGATGATCCAAATCCTACATTACCAGTAGCATTTAATGTTGTTAACTGAGTGTTTCCAACAACATTCAATGAACTGGAAAGGTT
>JAUSDJ010000035.1 GCA_030650795.1 Actinomycetota bacterium | reverse complement strand
GGCAGTGCAGGTTGCAGACGTCGGTCAGGGGCATTCCGGCGATGATGGGTTTTCTCTGTCCCAGGGCGAGCGTCTTGAGGCCGTATTTGGCTAGTCTAGTGTCTCATAAACTGCTCTACAATGAGCCAGCTTGTCGAGGATAGCTTTAACCGAGGCGTGCCACACAAAAGGCTTGGGGTCCGCATTAGACACGGTCAGGTACGCGGTGATTGCGTCTATCAGTTGAGGAACGCTGTCAAAGCTACCTCGTCGGATGCACTTCTCGGTGATCTCCCGGAACCACCGTTCCACCAGGTTCAGCCATGACGAACTCGTCGGCGTGAAGTGCAGCGTGAACCTTGGGTGCTTTTCCAGCCAGGTCTTTACCTTTGACTGGTTGTGGGTCCCATAGTTGTCCACGATCAGATGCAGCGGTGTCTTCTTGGGAAATTCCCGGTCCAGTTGCCGCAGGAAGCGCAGGAACTCCTGGTGCCGGTGTCTGGCCATGCATTCCCCGATCACCCGTCCGTCCAGGACGTTGAGGGCCGCAAACAGAGTGGTGGTCCCATGGCGCTTGTAGTCGTGAGTCATGGTTCCGCAGCGCCCTTTCTTCATAGGCAACCCCGGCTGAGTCCGCTGCAGGGCTTGAATCTGGCTCTTCTCGTCCACGCAAAGGACAATAGCCTTGTCCGGAGGGTTGAGGTAGAGCCCCACGACATCGGTGAGTTTCTCAGTGAAGCGGCGGTCCTTGGAGAGCTTGAACCGTTTGGTCCGCTGGGGCTGCAATCCATGGGCATCCCAGATGCGGTGGATCATCGAGTGACTGACACCTTGAGCCTTCGCCATAGTCCGGCGACTCCAATGGGTGGCTCCCGCAGGTTTCGTATGCAGGGTGGCATCAACGATAGCCTGGACGCGTTCGGCGGAGATAAAGACACGACGGCCGCGGCCTGGTCTGATATGGGTTAGAGCGTCGACACCACCCTCTTGAAAGCGCCGACGCCACTCAATCACCGTGGTGCGACTGGTGTTCAGTTCCGCAGCGATGCGGTTGTTCGACAGCCCTGAGGCGCCCATAAGCACAATCCTGGCGCGTTTCACGATGCTTTGCGGGGTTTTCTGGGCGCGAACCCAAGCTTCGAGGATTCGCTGCTGGTCCGGGGGTAACG
>JAUSDJ010000034.1 GCA_030650795.1 Actinomycetota bacterium | reverse complement strand
GAAGCCGATGAGGATCGAGGCGGGATCGGCGACGGCGCTACCGCGCTCGGACACCACGCAGTGCGCGGCGGTGACGACCGTGGTGGGCGTCGTGAGGGTACCCCCGCAGAACTGGGCCCGGACGGCGCCCGCACCGACGATCGCGGCGCGGGCGGCCTGAACGGTCAGCGTCGTGTCATCGATCGGCACGGGGGGTGGAGTCGGGGCGCCTGGAGGGAGGTCGACAGTGGTGTGCATCGTCACCATGTAGGGGTTGGCGTTCGCTCCAGCCGGGTCCCCGTTGACGATACGCGGCGACGCGGCGGGAGTGGCGAGCCCCGCCGGCGCCGCCTGCCCCGAGGGGGCCATGGCGAGCACGAGCGCAGTGAGCACGAACGCGCCTGCCGAGCAGGTCAGCGCGGTCAACGTTCGGTTCACAGCAGAACGGTACGTTGACGCACCACCGGCGAACAGCATGGGGGTTGGCACCGCTCCCGCTATTCGCCGGGGTCCTTCACGAAGTTGCGCTCGGTCGTCGGCCTTGCCCACGGGATTGCTGTCGGTCTGCTTGCCACTCGTTGTGCCGCTCTAGGGGCAGACTCGGGATTGCTGTCAATCAGGTTGGCGATCTTTGCGGGTCGCGCGGATCCTGACTGAACTTGCGAGGTACCGGGACGGCTCACACCGTTGAAGGGGAATGAGAAATGACCTACCGCCTCAACGCCTCGAAACTCGCGGACCCCAGCGAACGACGAAGGGCCCCTGACTGGTCAGGGACCCTCGGTCGTACCGAACGCTCACTTAGTTGAACGTTCAATTTGGTAGCGGGAAGAAACTGAGGATGCACGATCTTTGGGTTGCGTGCCCAGCAAGTTGGCCTCACGAAATGCCACTTCTGCACCCCCTTCTGCACTCCCATGGGAGTGCAAGGCTGCACCCACTCCGCACACTTTCGGCATGACAGACATCCTTCCAGTGAGGACAAATCCTCACAGGCACGGAGGCAACCGCTATCGGGGCAGATCCTGCAAGCCTGCACCCACATTGTCCATAAGCCCCTGACCAATCCAGTGCACTGCGTCAAAGCGTGGCGCGCGACAGTTGCAGAACCTACGTCTCTTCTGGCCGCGGTATATATGTGCCGGCCGCGGGCCCACCTAGCATCGTGTCTGTAGTTGGAGCCATCGCCTTACTTTGGGATTTGGATTTGCACGTGGCAGAAGTCTCAGCGTCGTTCATCGTTTCCTTGGCCGTCACCCGCAGGCAGGGTACTTCGCCGAACCTGCTGCTTCAGCGCCGGTTGGTCGAGCAGGAGTACTGGCAAACATGGGAACTTCCTCAGGGCCATCTTGAGCAAGGTGAGTCCGTTGTTGAAGCGGCCCGGCGTGAACTTGCAGAAGAGACCGGTCTCGAACTTGACGAGTTGAGTGTCGAATATTCCGCGGAGCAGAGCCACGGGCTGATCGTTGAAGGCGTGTCTCCTCTTAGCGTCGCAATAGCTTCGGGATCTCGCATCTACTTGGGTATCTGCCTTTCTTGCGAGGCTCTCGGCGAACTGCGCGAAAACTCAACAGAGGCCAATGATCGTCAGGCATGGTTTGATCGCAGCGCAGTGAAGAGGTTGCTGGATGCCGGCACGGTCTTTCCGCTCAACAGGCCGATGTTGGAAGCCTGGTTGGCTGCTACTGGCGATGCGTGATCACGTGCCCCAGGGAGCGTCTGCCCGGGTGAGCGCAGGTCTTCCCGATAGCCGAATGGCGTGAACATAAGTACCGTCGACTTGGTGAGAGCCAAGATGCGCGTGGCCTGTGAGATGGCACCAGGCGGGCAGGTCTACGACTGACACAGGGTCGGTCGAGATGAGCTCCACCAAAGCTCCTGCTGGGAGGTCAATGGATTCTGCGTGCAATCGCAGCAGCAATTGCACGCATTGAAGTCCAGACGCATCAATCACGTGGTCTGGCTGCGAGCCGGAATTCTCTGCACATTCTTCGGCGTCCATCGCGATACGAACCCCTTTGCGGCTGGTGTCTGCGGGTGATCTGGCGCGCTACGGCGTTCGAGACGTATAGAGGATACGCGGAACTTGCGCTATATTCAATTAATCACTTGATTAGTGGAATGGAGTCGACTGATGCAAGGACGTGAGTTCAAGGACGCCGTGTTCGAGCAGTTCGCTCGCGTCGCCTCCGCGTTCTCCAGCCCAAAGCGAGTGGAGATCGTGGACCTGCTGGCCCAGGGGGAACGCGCAGTGGAGTTGATCGCCGAGGCGACTGGCATGACGATGGCCAACACCTCTCGACATCTGCAGGTGCTCCGGCAGGCCAACTTGGTCTCCACACGTCGGCAGGGGATCCAAGTCTGGTATCGAGTCGCAGATCCGAGCGTGATCGAGGGATACCGGGATTTGTGGGCAATGACCGAAGCCCGCATCGGGGAGGTCAGTGCTCTGGCTGAGGCGTTCTTCGGTGATGTCGATGGAGCCGAACCAGTCGGTATTGCCGAGCTGGTTGCCCGTGCCGACAGCGGCAAAGTCCTTGTTGTCGACGTTCGTCCCCGCTTGGAATTCGAAGCCGGGCACCTGCCGGGTGCATTGAATATTCCATTAGAAGATCTTGCAGGCCGCATCAGCGAACTTGATCAGTCCACCGCCGTTGTTGCGTATTGCCGGGGGCCGTACTGCGTGTTATCCGCGCAGGCAGTGGCCCAATTGCGTCGCGCAGGTCTTGATGCCCAACGCCTCGACGGTGGGCCACTGGAATGGGACGCAGCGGGACTACCGCTCGCAGTCGGTGCATAACCAATGAACATCAACTAAGGACTGCGACGTCATGGACATCTTGATCATCATCAACGGATCTGCCTACGGGCTGGACTCGACGTTCAACGCCATCCGTCTCGCAGCCTCACTGGCGAAGCGTGAAGACGTCAACGCCACAGTCTTCCTGATGGGAGATGGCGTCACCGCTGCGATGGCCGGACAGAAAACTCCAGACGGGTACTACAAACTCGATCGGATGCTTGGCAACGTCACGCGCAATGGGGGCAGCATCCTGTGCTGCGGCACCTGCATGGACGCCCGAGGCATCACTGACGAGCTACTCATCGAGGATTCAACACGTTCAACCATAGAAGCACTCGCGGACCTCACCATCGCCGCAGACAAGGTACTGGTGTTCTGATGACAACCACAGATGCGAAAACTGTCCTGATCCTTGGTGGCGGAATTGGTGGGGTGGCCACTGCAAACCGGCTGCGCCACAAGTTGGGGAAGCAACATCGAGTCATCCTGATCAACCGGGAAGCTGACTTCTCCTTCGCTGCTTCCTATCTATGGGTCATGAACGGCACCCGCAAACCCAGCCAAGTCACCCGGCCGCTGGTGCGACTGGAACGACGCGGCATTGAAGTCATCATCGGCACGGTCGAGAACATCGACCCCGTGGCTCGCACCGTCACTGTCTCCGGCAACGAGCTGGCAGGCGACTTCCTCGTCGTGAGCCTGGGAGCCGACTGGGCAACAGACAAAGTCCCCGGCCTGCTGACACACGGACACACCTTCGCCACCCTCCCCGGCGCCCAACTCTTGCGAGCAGCACTGGACAAGTTCAGCGAAGGTCAGCTCACCATCGTCACTGCCGCGCCGCTATACAAATGCCCAGCTGCGCCGTACGAAGCCGCGCTCTTGATTGATGCCGGATTGCGAGGGCGTGGTGCGCGCGACCGTGTGCAGATCGCGGTGCGAAGTGCCGAGCCGGCACCGATGCCCGTTGCTGGCGCGCATGTCTCCGCCGCAGTGCAAGGGATCCTGGCCGCACGAGGTATCGACTATCAGGGTGGACGCCAGATCACTGCCGTGGAGCCAGGCAAGTTGAGTTTCGGTGAGGAACAAGAATCGACCGATCTCTTGGTCTACATGCCACCGATCCAGGCACCTCGTGTCATCGCCGATTCTGCGTTAGCCGAGGGTGACGGTTGGATTCACGCTGATTCCAGCACCCTGGAGACCGGCTTCGATGGCGTGTACGCGATCGGCGACAACACCCACATCGTCTTGGGCATCGGCAAGCCACTGCCCCGTGCCGGAGTCTTCGCACATGGCCAAGCTCTTGCAGTCGCCGACTCGATAGTCGCGAAGATCACCGGAGAAGCACGAGGAGGAATCTTCGACGGCCATGGCGCCTGCTTCATCGAAACAGGCAACGGGCGTGCCGCATACGGCAGCGGCAACTTCTACGCGGAACCAGCACCAGCCATCGACATGAAGCAACCCTCGAGGCGCTGGCATATTGGCAAGGCGGCGTTCGAATTCAACGTGATGCGGCGCTGGCTATGACCGGCCGACCGATCTACTTGGACTACAACGCCACAACACCCATCGATGATCGAGTTCTCAACGCGATGATGCCGTTCCTAACAACCGAGTTCGGCAACCCATCAAGCGACCACGCCTATGGTGCGGCTCCGCGACAGGCCCTTGCAAAAGCCAGGCAAGAAGTCGCCACGCTCGTCGGCGCCAGCGCGTCCGAGATTGTCTTTACTGGCAGCGGCTCCGAGGCCGACGCGCTAGCAATACGTGGAGCTGTTCTTGCAACTAAGGCCGCGGGGCGAATACAACCGCATGTCATCACGCAAGTCACTGAGCATCCAGCAGTCCTTGCCGCCTGCCGCGAACTCGAGGAACTTCACGACGTCACCGTCACCTACCTGCCCGTGGATGCCGATGGCCTCGTTGATCCGCACGACGTCGAAGCCGCGATCACATCGAGCACAGTTCTCGTGTCGATCATGCACGCCAACAACGAAACAGGAACGATCCAGCCGATCGCACGCATCGCGGCCATCACCAAAGCACGAGGAGTCTTGCTCCACACAGACGCTGCGCAATCCATCGGCAAGATCCCCGTGAACGTCCAGGAACTCGGAGTTGATCTGCTCACTATCGTCGGACACAAAATGTATGCGCCAAAAGGCATCGCTGCTCTCTACGTGCGCGAAGGCGTGACCCTTCACCCCATCATCGGTGGTGGTGGACAAGAACGCGGCCTGCGGGCCGGCACTGAAAATGTCGCCTTCGCTGTTGGGATCGGCGCAGCAGCCCAACTCGCCACACAAGCACTCGTCGACGGTGAGATGGAACGACTATCTGACCTGCGCGACCAACTTGATTTGGCGCTGCAAGCAGCGCTACCTGGACGCGTGCACGTGCACGGCGATCAGACGCACCGACTGCCCAACACACTTAACGTGCATATCGACGACGCCCCAGCCTTAGCGCTACTTGCTCACCTGCCGGACGTTGCAGCGTCAGCTGGATCTGCTTGCCACGCCGGACAGGACGAACCATCAGCCGTACTCATCGCGATGGGACTGAATGCTCGTGACTCTCTTTCAACTATTCGACTGTCATTGGGGCGTTGGACAACACCGGAACAGGTCGAACAGGCCGCTCACGCCATCGGCATTGCCGTTCAAGGATTACCCACAAGCTCTTGAGTTGCGAGGTCGGAAATCGCGATCTCATCCTAGGTCCAAGATTGCACGCCGATAGTAGAAGCGAATCTTGCGAGGTACCGCTGCCCACTCGCCGTTGAACGAACGGGAACACTAACGAGCAGTCCCAGATTCATCTCGCCAAATACGCTAGCCCACACTTACACACACGCCGCCACGGTCGCGTGCCATGAAGCAATATCGACGCGCTAATGAACTCCGCCACTGGAAGCGATACAAGGAGGACCCCCGGTTAGGAAGGCCTTGCTTCGTTCATTTTCCGTTTCGGGGAAGGTCAAGCCACAGTTGGTCGCGAAGTTGACCGAAAGGGCGAAGAACCGGACAGGACTTCAGGACTCGACACATGCACAAGTCATAGGGTCGGAAGGGACCAAGACAGCGCACGGACCCATCGGGCAGGGCCCATGACCAAACTATTCAACTCATCGGTGCCATTTGGGAGGGTTGGTCATCAATCACGGGCGCGGACAGCGATGCCGGATGCGCCAACACGACCAGGCCAAATATCAGGATGGCGGTTCCTGCGAACTTCGTGAGTAGCACGCCATGCTTCCAGTTCTTCTCGGCGAGGAACACGATCGAGATCAGAGCCATCCACGTGAGATTCATGAGCCCAACTGTGAACAGCACGACCATCAGCGCCCAGCAACAGCCAAGGCAATATGCCCCGTGGCTGAAGCCAGTGCGGATCGTCCCGACCAGACCCAGGCCGAAGTCGTGCGTCGACAAGAAGGTCAATGGTGTGCGGCAAGCTCGGAGGCATGTCTGCTTCCAACTGGTGAACTGGTACACGCCCGCAACGATGAGCAGGACTCCAGCCAACCGCGTCACCCACGCTGGGTTCATCGTGACGTGCCCGGACCCGATCAGCACTGCTAGGGGAACCAAACCTGCGGCAGTCCACACGAGTAAGTAGCCCGCAACGAACGCCACCGTCAGTGAGATTCCGCCACCGTGACGCTGCATGACCATCCGATGCATCAACACGATCGGCGCGATCGTGGGAAACATCATGGCCACCATCATCGTGACCCACATAGCGAGAAACACGGGGGCGGTCATGTCGAAATCTGCAGACTGCCCGAGTTGGGAAAGTCCTGAGACCATGCCGGACATGCTCGCTGACCGAGAAACCGTCGCCCACCACGCTGCTGCAGCCAGTGCGAGCAGGATTCCAGTTGTTAGTAAAGTGGCACGACGCTCTAACACTGAATACGCGGTACGCGGCGTGTCCGCCTGCGCGGTCACGATCAGACGGAAACGAGACGGTTCTCGCTCGACCACATCACTTCTGAGTAGTAAGCGTTCTTGCCTGGATGGTCGTAGGAAACGCCGTCGGCATCGACACGATTGATGGACGTTGTGCCGATGAGCCCGTCAGTGAAGATGAACCCTGAGGGCAGCACCATGCGTGCCTCGTGCGGCTGGCCGGTGACCGGATCCTTGAACGACTCCATGTGCACATCAAACTTGTTGCCAACGCGTACGTGCGAATCGGTTCCATTGTCGTCGATCTCGATAGCCTCGAAGAACGGCCCATGGATCTCGCTGATGGTCATCGCCAAGATCTCCCAAGGTAGACCCGGATCTTGAGCCATGAGGACGGGAATAATCGCCTCGCGCTGGACTTCCGTGCCATCGATGAACACAGCCATATTGCCATTGCCCTCATGGATGGCGCCAGGCCACTTGACCGCGGCTGCCACCTTGAGTCCGGCGAGATCGACGCCGTCGCGCTGACCATCAATTACTTCGAAAGCCACTGAACCCTCGCACTTGCCGTGCGAGGGGAAACCGCTCATATTGCACGGACACCCAAGCTCGCAATTGCAAGCTTCGTAATACTTTGCCTTTATTTGCCAGGACATCTCGCCTCCTTCGGAAAACGATCAATGCAGCCTTCATACTCCTCATTGGCCACTGCACACAAGACACCTTGGCCAAACTCAGGGACCCCGGTCGAAATAGACCTGCGGGCGGGAGCATCAACCAGAAGCGGAGAGAACTTCTACACCTACTCGCAGACGGTGACGACAGACCCTCAATCCGCAGACGGACCGCCTCAACTGGCCACGCGAACTCCCGACTACACACCGTCAGATCAATACAGATCCGCGCCAAGGGGAACCGTAACGGCCTCAAGCAGGATCAGGGCGTGGGCATGTCAACCAGCCGATCAGCAGGTGCCCGTGATCAGAGGTGTTGTGCTTTGAGAACTCAATCAAGGGCTCTCGCAGGCAGTTTGAAGCGCCCCAGGTTCTGTGCCGCTCCTATGCGGGTTGCAACTCTCGGTTGAGGGCTGCGTAGTGGGCTTGCTCGAACTCTTCGGGGCTGTTGTAGCTGAGGCTACTGTGCAGGCGACGGGTGTTGTACCACTCGACCCA
>JAUSDJ010000033.1 GCA_030650795.1 Actinomycetota bacterium | reverse complement strand
TCGCCGATGTTGAGGATTAAATCACTGGTCATATCTACATTTCCATTAAATGTCCCTGAAGTGAAGGTTGCTGCTCCCGCTCCCGTCACCGACCAGTTGGGATCATTGAGCGCCAAATCTCCGGTTGAAGCATTGCCAATGGTAATTGTCCCGCCGTTGGTACCTGTGCCAATGTCAGTAGCGTTGGAACCTGAAGCATTGATGGAGGTTGCCCCAGTCAGAGTTAATCCGCCTGTGCCTTGAATAAGACCGGAACCGGAATTAACCCCTACTCCAGTAATTGCTCCTGTTGAACTGACCTGAAATTGAGAAGTGGAACCGACAGACAAAAGAGCGGAAGGCGAAGTAGTGCCGATACCCACATTGCCATTGTTCTGGATAAATAAGGCGGTTGCCAATCCCGCATCTCCGCCGGGAGATCGTTGAAAATTAAGAGTGCTGTTGTTAAGCAAATTAAAGGTATTGGCTCCGGCTGTGGTCGGCACTACCAAAGAGAGATTGCCGGAAATAGTGGCGGTTGGATTGCCTCCTGCCATATTTATAAAGCCAAATTTTGCGGAACTTGTACTAGTTGCGCCCAGTAAGAGGTCATCTGTTATATTGGTTGGAGATAATGACCCTGAGTTTCTCTGGAAGTATCCCGATACTCCCGATGATGGAGCGTAGATATTGTTGGCATAGAGATTATCCCAGGGAAGAGCTGAAGTTCCCAAATCATTTGTTCCGGTTGCTGTAATCGGAATTAGGTCGCTATCCTGAGCAACTCTGCCCGTGAAAGTAATGTTGTCGGTTATCGCATTTCCCAAAGTCACGTTTCCATTGGCAAGGAAAGCTCCTGCCAAAGTTAACCCTCCGCCTGATGTAAAGTCTGTTCCGCTGTCGCCGATGTTGAGGATTAAATCACTGGTCATATCTACATTTCCATTAAATGTCCCTGAAGTGAAGGTTGCTGCTCCCGCTCCCGTCACCGACCAGTTGGGATCATTGAGCGCCAAATCTCCGGTTGAAGCATTGCCAATG
>JAUSDJ010000032.1 GCA_030650795.1 Actinomycetota bacterium | reverse complement strand
ATCTACTCGTTCATCGGCGCGGCTCCGGAGCTGCTGAACTCCCGGCCGGCGGCGCGGGTGGTGAAGCTGGAGCAGAGCCACCGGCTGCCGGCCCGGGTGGCGGCACTGGCGGCACGGATCATCGGCCGGAACCGCGACCGTGTCGCGAAGCGCGTGCTCCCGCGGCCGGGGGCGGATGGCGAGATACACCGCGCCGCTCACCTGGGTGAGCTGCCGCTGACCAACGGCGAGAGTTGGATGGTGCTCTTCCGCAACTGGCGCTTTGCGGACCCATTGGCCGCGGAGTTGGAAGAGACCGGCATCCCCTACCGCATCCAGGGCGAGGCGCGTTACACGCCGTGGAGTGACCGCGGGCCCCTGCGGGCGGCGCGAGCCGTCTATCGCCTCTCCGCACCGGGCGGGTCCGTGACGCTATCCGAGCTCACGGCGCTGACGGACAAGAGCCGCGTCACGACCAAAGAGCGGCCGGGGGCGTGGGTTTACGGCGCCAAGAGCCGCATCGAAGCGCTGGCGGGTGAGCGGCCGGCAGACCGGGTGACGTTGGCGGAGTTGCCGGAACTGGGACTGACGGAGTGGGGCTTCGACCGGCTGGCGCTGCGGAACCTGGAGGTGCTGGCCGGCGGCGTGAGCGCCCGTGACCTGAAAGCGTGGCAGGCAGCCCGTGAGAGCGGGCAGTGGGACCGCATCCTGGCCGGCGCTTCGCCGCAGGTGGTGCTCTCCACCATCCACGGCGTCAAAGGCCAGCAGGCCGACAACGTGGCGGCGCTGGCGGCTTGTACCCGGATGCCGGCCCGCAACCTGCAGGACCCTACCCGGTGCGAGGAAGAGGTCCGGCTTGCCTACGTGGCCGTGACGCGCGCTTACCGTCGGTTCTACACGCTCGACGGCGGCTCGATGCCGTTCGGGCAGCCCTACGAGGTATTTGAGTGAGGACTCCGACCTATGACCCTACCGAGCGGCTCCGCACGCTGGCAGCCGGTGCGCGGGGGGAGGAGCAAGCGCGACTGTTCCGCCTCGCAGATCCCGCAGGCGAGGCTGAACCTCA
>JAUSDJ010000031.1:300000-478710 GCA_030650795.1 Actinomycetota bacterium | reverse complement strand
TCCGCCAATGCCCGTCGCGACCAACGGGGCTTGCTTTGGCTCGAGCGTTGTAGGCCTGCGCTGGAGTGCGCTTTGCCAGGGAGCGGTGCGGCCGGTTGTGGTTGTAGTCATGGGCAAATATGTCGAGTTGAATCTGCAGGTCGACAAGGGTCGGGGCCGGTGCTTGGGCGCGTAGCCATTTCTTCAAGGTTTGCTGGAAGCGTTCAACTTTGCCTTGGGTCTGCGGGTGGTTGGGTCGACCGTTCTTCTGCTGGACTCCCAAGATGACCAGTTCGCGTTCGAAACCGTTGCGGCCCCCACGTAGCCGGGTGGTGAACACCATTCCATTGTCAGTCAACGTGGATGCCGGGACCCCGTGGACGTTGATCGCCGCGCGGAACGCGGCCAGCACGATCGGACCAGTGACGACACGGTTGGCGGTGATGCTGATCGCGTAGCGGGAATGGTCATCGATGAAGGACAAGATCTCAGTGTCAGTTCCATCAGCCAACGGCCAGTGGGTGAAGTCGGATTGCCAGCATTCATTGGGCAGGTCGGACTCGAACCGAATGTAGGTGCGGCGGGGTCGTTTGCGTGGCTCGGGGGTGATCAGGTCTGCGCGATTCAAGACCCGCCAGATCGTGGTCACCGATGGTGGCCGGATCCCTTGGCGTTGCAGGTGGACGGCGATGGTGTGCGGGCCAGCATCAAGGCCAGCAGCGGTCAACTCACCTCGTAACGCGATGATCGCTTCAATGGTTGCCTCAGGTGCGGCGTTTGGGTTCGACTTGGGGCGGGTGGATTGTTTCTCGACCGCGTCCCAACCACCGGTCCGCCACCTGGCCACGAGCTTGCCGACCCAGGCCTTCGAAATTCCATACTGTCGCGCGACCGCCCCATGGGACTGACCAGCGAGCACTGCTTCCACGATGACCCGGTTCTTCGACATCCCCGCAGGGTTAACGAAGACGCGGGACAGGGGTTAACTAAGTCGTGAAACACCGCACCCGAGGCGGCTCCGCGCAAAGTTGTTTATTGCCAACGGGTTTGCATTGGTAGCCATGGATACCGACTTAGCTCTTGGCCCTGCACTTTGGCCCTTTCTCTTCGGGCTTGCGCCCTCAAATGCCTTCAGAACAAGGCCCTGTTCGGCTGGTTCGTGAGGGGCGGAGGCTCTCAGTACGCGGGTTGCCGCACGGGCAATGCGTAGGTCCGAGAATTTATCCACTAGAGACGAGCCTGGGTGGGTAGTTTCCGTCCGACCTCCGGGATCAGGCTGAGCCCATTTCTTCGCGTATCCGAGTTTGAATGGTCGGCGATGGGAAGAGGGGTACCTGCGCTGTTTGTCCACAGATGGGCGACACCGGTTGCGCTTCAGGCTCCGAGGGGGTCGTGTTCGGAGCATCACGCCATCGACCTAAGTCAGCTGAAAGGACGAGACATGACTACCAATGCTCACCACCGGTCGCGGGTCACCGACGACATTGCGACGCCGCTGCTTGCCCAGCAGGGCTTGTGGGACCGAAGCGACATCGCTGCGTTCCTTAAGCTGGGGAAGTCTGCAACCAATGAGGTTATGGCGGCGGCGGACTTCCCAGCGCCCGTTGTCGGGATTCGGCGCTATCGCCGGTACGTCCCCGATCTCGTCGTCGCGTGGGCTCTCGATCGTGCGCGGGGGAGGATGGCCGAACGCAGCCGTGTACGGCAGGTGCGGTAGCAGATCGACTGGGCGTGGGTGTCCCGGACTGTTACTAATATTGCGAGAGCGCTATATTAGTGACATGGCAGCCGTAGGAGTCTCCGAGGCGGCGCGCTTGCTGGGCGTGAGCCAGCAGCGCGTCCGAGCCATGCTCGCTGACGAGCGATTGGAAGGCAGCAAGGTAAGCGATGTCTGGCTGGTGGAGCTTCCTCGGCAGCGTGACTCGCGGCTGCGGCCGCGTCGGCGTCCGATGTCGCCGGCGCAGGCGTGGCGCGGCCTGGGGCTTTTGTCTCGACTCGATATCCAAGCGGACCCGTCCGTCAAGGCGCATCTGCGCGCACGTCTTCGCAAGGTTCTCGCGGACGACGGTCTTGATGACATTGCGCGGGCAGGCATCCTGCGTGCCTGGTTCAAGCTGCGGGCGGATCCCGAGCGGTACTTAGTTCCTGACGTGCCGCTCGCGCAACTCCGCAAGGATTTCCGCGTACTGCCTTCTGGAGCCAGCCATCCGGATTCGCCTGTGCGGGATGTCAGCCTGTTCGAGGCATACATCGCAGCGGACCAGCTCGCGGCAGTTGTCCGCGAACACTCGATGATCCCGGACGTTGCGGGCAATGTGCTGCTACGCGTCGTATATGAACCCGAGGGCTTGCGTTGGATCAGGCAAGGAATGCTGCCCGCCGCCTGCATCGCGGTGGATCTAGCCGAGCACGACGACGCACGATCGATCGCCGCCGCGAGTCAGATGATCCAGGAGTCATCGCTATGAGCCAATCACTCAGCCCACTCGGTAAGGCAGTCGCGGAGAGCGTCCACGCCCGGACCGGTCGGCGACTGACCATCGTGCGACACGACATTCTCGGACTCATCCTCGAACAGACAGCAGCCGCGCAGACCACTGACGCAACGCCCGACGTCGTCACCGAAATCATCGACCGCCACCGGGAGTTGAAGACAGTCTCTTTGGTCGGCGATGAGCTGCCGAGCATCGCGGAGGCACTCGCGTGTGAGGCCGTCCTTGAGACAAAGGGACAACCGCCATTCGTCGTTCCGGGCGTGCGAATCCCACTCGCACACCACACCGACTTCGAAGCCGAGGGCTGGCTCACGCTTCTTGAGTTGTTCGATGCGATGCCGCGCGACTGGGCACTCGTCGGCGGCCAGATGGTCCACCTCCACTGCTGGCAACGAGGCGTGACCCCACCTCGGGTCACCACCGACGCTGACGTCATTCTGGACGTGCGCCTGAGGAAGTCGGCCCTCGCCACGGCCACCGCCTTCCTGCGAGAGCGCGGCTTCGACGAGGACGGACGCAGCCCGACCGAAGTGGCCCATCGGTGGAAGCGCGGCCGCGTATCCATCGACGTGCTGTTGCCCGAAGGGATAGGCGAACGCGTCGCACAAGCGCGCACAGTCACGGGAGGGCGCACTGTCCAGGTGCCTGGCGGAACGCAGGCCCTCGCCCGGGCGCAACGCGTTGAAGTCGAAGTCGCGGGACGTACCGGCTACGTCATCCGCCCGAGCCTGCTCGGAGCTCTCGTGGGCAAGGCAGCTGCACTCGAGATACCCGTCGACCCGAACCGGGAACGGCACCGCGAAGACTTCATCACCTTGGCCGGCCTCATCGACAACCCCGCCGGGATGAACCAGATCGTGGACAAGAAGGATCGCCAGCGCGCGGAACGCATGTTGGCATGGGCACCCGACTCATATCCGGGCTGGGACCAAGCCGAGCATGGCGTCGCTACGCGCGGAACAGCCGTCATGTCCTTCGGAATCAGGCCGCCAAATTAGAGCCGAGGCATTCACTGGCCGGAGCGATTCGACTGCCTCATTCGGTGGGATTGCCCATCGGAAGCAAGTAGGGGCGGCGCTCAGAGAGTTCGAGCCGAATCTCCACCTCAGAGAGAAGTACGTGTGGGCCGCCGACTATCACAATCGGGTCTGCGAGACTTTCTTCAAACGACCAGACCTGATGATCTCAGAGAGTCAGATCGGTTGTCGCGAACGACGGTCGTTCTTATTGCTCTAGTTCCGGACAAGGCTCCATCGCTCTGAGGCGAGGCGGGACGAAGCAAGGTGGGCGAGTCCTCCGCAGGTGTCGGCCGCCCCCTTCATGAAGTCAAGCACCAACTTCCTTTGGAGCCTGGAAAGGCGTCGCGGCGAGTTACCGTCCGTCCTCATCCTCGCGCTCTAGGACCGCGAGCCGCCGCGCTTTCAAGGCCTCGATCACCTTCCTTGCCCATGTCTGAACTCCGGGGTCGGCGCCTTCGACTAACCACGCCTCAAGCTGGCCGATCTGCTTGCTCAGCCTGTCCGATTCTGGCCCCCACCAGCTTCCAGACGCGAACTCGCCGTAGAGGGAAGCTGTTACCTCGTCGTCCGCCCCGAAGCTGCCAAGTAAGAACGTGACCAGATCAGATGGAGGTCCCTCGGCGATCCGTGTCAGCGATGCGACCAGTCGAGCCCGCAGCACGTCGCTACCGATCCATGAGGCGACCTCGTCCGCAGGGTAAGAGTCTGCGAGCCAGCCGCGGAGGTCCATCCTCAGCCGCCATGATCCGGTCTGCAAGAGCCCCATCACCTTGCCGAGACTGGTCACGCCGCTAGCCGATATCGCGTCCCGGATCAGTCCCTGCTCCTCGCTGCCTTCGTAGATGTGCAGGTGCCCCGTATCGACTTGCTCCAGTAGGATCACCAGCAGCGCCTCTGGGTCTCTACTCAGTTGTCTGCGCGCCAGTTGTACCCAATCCCAGCTCTGCTGTCCGAGGTCTGGAAACGTCTTTCGCTTCTCTACGAGGGTGGTCAGCGTCGCCTCCAGGTCCCCGCCTGAAGCATCTCGGCCATGGACCAACATCGCGACAACGTCGATCGCGAAGCTGTAGTCGTCTTGGGTGTCGAGCTTCGACAACCACTCGTCGATGATCTCGATCAAGAGCGACTCATCGACGCCAACATGCCAGCCGAAGAGTCTGGGTGCGCCGACGTGAACGGGAAGGACCCTTAGCAACTCGACGACGCGGTCCCATCCCGACCGTGACTGCGGGCCGCGAACTGTAACGACCAGCCGCGTCACGGGATCTAGCCCGCGACCAATAGCTCCATCGAGAAATGAGTCAAACGCGTCCGGCGATCCGCGATCCATCGATGCATAGAGATATCCAACGAGACCAGCGACGTTGCCGTCCTCGGCCACAGCGGCGAGGTCGGCGACCGTCGGGTCCGTCCGTTCAAGGTGATGGAGCGCCCATCCCAGTTCAAACGACGCGTTGGGCGGCTCCTTCTCTCTGAGTAGTTGCAGGATCGACGTGACCGCGATGTCCTCGGGGAGATTGGAAGCAGCCCGAGTAATGGCGTCTTTCAGTTCTTCCTCTCCGACCTCCCAGCGATTCGCGTACGCGAGGGCCGCAAGTTCCTCGCTTGAAGTCGCCGGTGACAGGCGTGCACTTAAAACGTCCAGTGCAGCCCTGCGCGCCGTCACGTCCGGCGCAGAGTTGGTCGCCTCCTTGAAGGCCGGGTCCTCAACGTTCGCGAACAGCGCGTAAAGGTGGGCGACCGATATTCTAACTCCCCGCATCTGCTCTTCGGGCAGCGTTGTCAATGCATCGAACAGAGAGTCGCGAAGAGCGACGATCTCAAGCATGGGGTGTATTGCGTCAATGAGGGATTTCGTGGCGGTTTCACGGACCACGGAGTCGGGGTCGTCCGCCATCGTGCGTAGAAGGGCGATTGCGGCGCGCACATACTCCCAGGCTTCATCCCACGTTTGGGGAGCGCCCCGAGGCTCGACGACGACCCCGCCCTGGACCTCGCCGGAAACCGTGACAAATCCACCTCGGATATCAACCGCAGCGTCTGCACCTTGCGCCGCCAGTCTGCGCCTGCCAGCATCGACGTCTGCTGACACCGCGCACAGGTACTCCATGCGTTGGCTGGGAGTTGCGGCAGTGGCGGGGAGGAGGGCTCCAAACAGCGCGAGCCAGGTTCCAGTCGCATTGTTGCTCCACGACTCGTTCTCGGCGAGTGCGAGCCGAAGCAACAGGTCGGCCGCTGCCACGAACGTTCGCGAGTGCCAGACCAACTTCTCAAGTGTCCACACTAGGTCTCGCCGAATGGAAGTGAGCTCACGAAGTCGGGTGTCGTCCGCACGCTGAATCAGGTCGGTAAGACGTGAACACAATTCGTCGGGACAGATGATTGCAAGCTGGATCAGAAGGCGTGAGTTGCGGCCATCGGCAATGGATTCGAGCGAGGTGAACGGACCAGATGGACCAAGAATCCTACTCAGCGCTGTGGCTGCCGGACCCGACGTGCCGAGGTCGGCGGCGCGGAGCAGCAACTGCTCAGCCAGATCGTCGTCGATGAGTGGGAGTAGATCGGCAAGAATCTGCGTGTCGAGTGAGTTCCATGCGTGCCGAGCAAGAAAGACGGCGACTGGGTGCGGTGTCACGGAGCGGTACCGTCCGTGCCTCGTGACGAGTCCCAAGCGTTCGAGCTTCTCGTTTGCCTGGACGAGGTTGCCCACTGGAATGTTTAGGCCAGTTGCGATCTGTTCGAGTTCGAAGCTCATTTCGCGATCAACGCCGTACCGAGTGAAGAGCGCCAAGGCGCTCAGAGCTAAAAAATTGTCACCGTCCGACAGCTGGTTGCCGATAAGAATCTGCAGTGCGTTTTCGTCGATCAGACTGCCAACGTTGATCGTCTGGTCGTTGAGAATCGCGTCGGCGAGATGCAGGGCCCAACGGATGTTCCCAGCGCAGTGCGTCACGACCACCCGTCGGGCTTCCTGCCACAGCGTCGGTTTGCTCTGCGTCAGAATTAGGTCGATGGTCTCGTCCGGCAGGGCCGAGAGCTCGATTGGCAGGGCTTGCGTGATCCTCACGTCGCGCTCTCCGATGGTGATCAGCTTGATCTGCGAGCCAGTTTGAAGTTGTTGGGCGAAGACGATGTGGCGTTGCCGGGTGCACTCGTCGACAACGACCACTGCGCTACGTTCTTGGCCAGTCAAGTGGTCGATTAGCGGGTAGTTGAGATCATCGGCATCGCCGACGTAGAGCACGAGTGGCTCATACGGAGAATCTCTGAGAGCCTCGAGTACACCGCGGGTCTTCCCAAGTCCACTCGACCCTTCGATCCGCATCTCGTACTTAGAGTTGTCCGCTAGAAAGGTTCGTATGGCGGCTTGAAGTTCATCGCGCTCAGTCGAAGGAACCCAAGTAGGGCGGTGCGCCTGGCTCTGCTGCCACTTGTCGAAGGCAACCGCGACGTTGCCGATACCTCTAAGAACGCCGGAGACGGCAAGTTGCGGGTGGACCTCGACCCAGCGGGCCAACTGGTTCCCGTCTATCACCTTGAATCTGTCGCCGGAGACGTCGTAGCCGAGCTCCGCCGCCTTGTCGCGCAGCGCCTTCTCCCGACTCTCGATCAGGTCGTCCTCTAATGCCTTGCCCAAGACGATCCGGTAGCTGCCGCCTGCGTCGACGATCTCCCGCGCCCGGCTGGCACTTTCAAACTCGCTCGCGCAGGCTGCGGGTCCGAGATCACCCGCCTTGAACTGCCAGGCGGAATCGCCGGCCGGCAGCCATTCGGTCTCTCCAGCTGCATACACGCCTGCGTCGACACCTCGGTCAGCGACGGTGGCCCTGAACGACGTATGGAGATCGGTTCCAGCCATGCCAGCGCGAGCACACTCCACGTCGAGCAAACGATTCACCAGTGTCTGGAACAGCCCACCCTCGAGGCCCGCGACCTGCCCCGGGTCAACCGCGAACGGACCGAAACCCTCATTCAAGACGATGCCCCCGTCGGGTCGAATGCCCTGAAATCTATCGGACGCCTTGCACCGTCTCTAGCGGAGACGACACGGACCTTCGATGTATGAATGCTGCCCCCTTGTGAAGGACGACGCGCGCTGCATCGACGACGCCCTCGCCAGCAATATGTTCTGCCCAATCAGTTTCACTGACATCGCGCACCTGGCGGCCGACGAATGCGACAGGGCGAGTCGTGTCAGGTGGCTTCGGCCCCGCTTGACGCGAAGGCGCGATCCTGGAGGGTGTCGTATAAGAACTCGGTCAGTGCGACGGCGGCGTTGAAGGCCAGGCGTGCGTGACGCTCCAGGGCGGGACTCGCCTCCGTCCGGCCGTGTCCGCGGCCGATCTGGTTGCGAAGCTCGGCGAGGCCGGTAACGACCGTATTGAGCGCCCCGAGCGTCTTCTGAGCGGCCTCGCTCCCCTTGACGGTCGACGGCACGGACTTCTTGTCCAGTGCCAGCTCGGTCGCAACCTTCTTGTAGAGCGTGCCGAGATCGTCCTTGGGTTGGTAGGCGATGCCCCGCTTGTCGAGGATCAGCTTGTACATCGACTCGACCAGATCCTTCGCGCTGGTAATCGCACCTGCCGGGTCGTTTGCGATGTCGCGGGCGATGGCGGCGAGATGGTCTTGCAATGCGCGATGGTCCTCAAGTTCGTTGCGGGCTGACAGGTTCAGTGCTGTGTGCGGGTCATGCGTCGCGGAGAGCCGAGAGCCCTCGTACACCGAGCGACCGCTCACCTGGGAAGTCGGGCTCAGCACGAAGCCGTCGGGCCTGAGCTGGCGGTTGAATTCAGCGAGGATGTCCTCGGCCTTCTCTGGGTCGGGCCTCACGACGGGATGGACGACCTCCGCGAGAAAGGCCAGGAACGTCTTGTCATCGCAGTTCATCAGGTCGAATCGGGCGTCGGTGAAGATCCAGTCGTCCTCCCAGTCATAGTTGTTGATTCGGTGCTGGTAGGTATCGGCGATCGCATCCTTGAAGCGCGGGTCGTACGAGGGCATGGACTTCGCCGTCGGCCACACGCGCACGATGAAGTCGGGCTCGGCGAGCCGCCCTGCCCACGCGACAGGGGTCATCGACATGTAGTCGAAGACGTTGCGTCGCGTCGCGCTGGAGATCGCGTGTCGGGTACTGGCCATCGTGACCCAATTGTCGCACCGATTCACGGAACGTCCGCCCGCCTCCATCCAGTCATCCAGGCGTTCCTAACGGCGGCGACGCCCAGCGTCCCTTGCTACGCCATGTCAGCGAAGGCCTACCGTCGACACATGCGAATAGGCGTGTGACCCACCACCCATGCCATGATCGCCACCACGATGTGGCGATCGCCGCAGCACGTGGTGCCCACGAGCCATTCGGTCCGCCGAGATCGGCGTGATGACCAAGGGCGATCACGCCACCATCGACGTTGACGATGTCCTCGGAGACGCCGAGCGCCTGTCAGCTGGATCCGGCGGCTTCGCTCGGGGCTGCGAGAACGAAGTCGTCGTTGAGCTTGATGACGAGGGCGATCATCAGCCGCAGCGCGACGACGTAGCTGTGAAAGTGCAAGTCCTCGTCCCCGTGCGGTTGAGATCCGTGCATGTACTTGTTCCGCAGCTCTGGCCCGTTGCTGAACTCGACCTTGTTGAGGAGGAAGTTGACGTAGCTGGCCTCTGGCTCCGACAGGAGTGACGAGCGTCGGGTCATCCAGCCGCGGGCGGCCATGGTGTCAACCGCCTTGCGCCCCTCGTGGCCAAGGTGGAAGTAACTGGCGGCCTGCGTCTGGAAGAGCGACCTGAGCACCCGGAACTGTGACGCGTTCGCGATACGCACGCGCGCGCCTGTGACCTCGAGAATGCCGAGCTGGATCAGGAAGTCGATGGCCGGCCGCTGGTGGTCGGCGAACTCGGCGTACGCGACCGTGTTGTTGATGAGGCCCGATCAATGACAACAGAGGTTCGACGACATCGCCGGCCAGATGCGCTCCGGCAGACGGGATGTGGGTTCGTCAGCTCGTTGCACACCCGGAGTTTGGCAGATCCGGCTGCCTGATCACCCGCCGCTTCGGTGCCTCGTAGGCCGACATTGATGCGCTGGGGCGCGTGGAGGTCGAGGTGTTGGTCGGGGCATTGACAGGCGGTAGTGCCATGAGGACTCTTGTCGCAGTGACAGGGGGTCGCCATGGTTCGTCGTACAGTTGGTTCACTTGCGTTGGGGATTCTCGTGCTGGCGGGTCTGGTCGCTGGTCCAGTTGCCGAATCGTCGGCCGAGCCGGAGTTCCGTAATAAGCGTCCTCCGGTGATTTCGTCCGCGACGGTGGATGCGCAGCGGCGGCTTGCGGTGACGTTCACGGCTCCTGATGGTGTGCTCTACGGCGGCCATGTCTACATGGGCAACTCGACGACCAACCTCGGGGCTCCGTCCGGGGATCCGTCGTACGGTCAGTTCATGTTTTGCAACAACAAGGGCACCTGTCAGGGTCGTTGGGCGCTGGAGCAGCCCAGCACCGCGGCCACTGGGCCTTTTACGTTCACGAGCCCGCCGCTGGACGTGGCTACGTTCGGTGCTGGAACCTGGCAGGTCCAGGTCGAGACGACCAACGAGGACACGTTCGCCAGTACGAGGCAGTGGGAGAACTCCAACATCGTGAGCGTCGAGCTGCCGGCAGGGAAGCCCGGTGCGGGAGGTGGCGCTGCCGGCGGAGCAGGTTCCACTCCGAAGTTCGGCGGGTTCAGCGTCGGTACTTATCAGAACGGTGGACAGCTTCCAGGTTTCCACGTTGGCGTCGCGTGTGGTGCCGCGAAGTACTTCTCTGTGCACGTGGAATTCACCACTTTGTCGGGCAAGACGTTTTTCGGTAAGGCGGTCGCTCGAGGCGAAACCAAAGAGGTACCCGGAGTGGTCCAGAACGGTAACGCGAACTTCGAGTTGCGTGGTCGCGTTCCTAAGGAGGGCTTTGTTATCAAAGTGTCGAATGTCGCCTGCTGGAGCGATGACCAAGCTAACGCGATCGGCCCGGGCAGAAAAGTTTTCACGCGTCAGTGCCGGTCCTTTGCCGCGGGCTGCCTGCTGACAGATACTTCCGGTCGACGGTTGGCCACGAGAGCGTCCACCACTCCGGGAGCTGATCCGCATCCTGTCCCGACCACGCTGGCTCCGATCCCCGACGTGGGAGACGCCAGCGACGCGGACGCTGATGAGGCGACCGGCGGCCAACCGCCGGGCAAGCTGATGCACTACACGCTCGTCGCGACCACGGACAAGAGCGGGCTGCGGATGAACAACCTCACTGTTCAGGCCGAGTGCCAAACCGGCAAGAAGTTCGCGAACGAGTCCTTCTCCGTTCTCGTCACCGTTGGTGACGCCGACGGGAACGACAAGGCACCCATAGTCAAAGTCGCCGGAGCTATGAACGGCGGCAAGGGCGCCGGGCTCAAGCCACTCGAACTCGCATTGCCGCTCGCGGGATACACACTCGGCGTCTCCAACGCGTACTGCATCGGGACTGACGGAAGCCGGGGCGCGGGCATTCGCACGCCCTTCCACCGCGTTTGTAAACCGGCGAGGGGACGCACCACTCGCTGCACGATTGAGGCAGTCTTCCGCTAAACCGGCAAGCACTGGCGAGTCGGGCCCTAGAGCCCCCCGACTTCACTGCCCTCACGCCAGCTACTGGGTTGATTGGCTCCAGGCTTCGGAGAAAATCACCGCTTCGAACTCCAGCGCCACAGCCTCTACGTTGTCATCGGTGTCATCCTCTGGTGAGAAGTAGAACGTCATGCCTCTGTGTTCCCGCCCTGTTGCGCAATGGAACCTGTTTGCCGCTTGACATTAACGACGCTGGGGCCGAGGGGAGAAGGGTTATTCCGATGGCGCCCTCCCGCTATTCGAGCCCTTAGAAATCTCGCCCGTCAGTGGACGCTTCTCCACGGAGCGGAACAAGAGCGCATTACGGGACCGGCGTGATTGCCTACCCCTCCCATGATCACCGCATGCACTCGGCGGGACCGGTAGTTCGCCCTCGACCATCCAGGCATGTTCCTGCTTCGTGAGGCATGCTGTTCAGATGGCAGAGCCACCTGAACGACCGGTGTCTCATGGGCAGCAACAGGGCATCGACGTCGACGCCGTTGCGCAGCGCCTGCGCGAAGAGCGCGACGAGGTCAGCGCGAGACTTGCGACCATGATCAAGAGCCTTGAGTCTTTGTTCGCTGCGTCGGTGGACTCGAACGCCGATGACGAGCACGATCCCGAAGGTCAGACCATCGCCTACGAGCGGGCCCAACTATCGGCGCTCATCCGCGCGGCTCGCTTGCAAATGTCCGCTATCGAGACGGCCACAGCGCGAGTGGAGAAGGGAACGTACGGAATTTGTGACGTGTGCCTCGAGCAGATCCCGGGCGCTCGCTTGGAGGCTCGGCCTACCGCCCAAACGTGCGTCCTGCACACTACGACCGACAGTCGTTGAGTTCGTGTATATCCAACGGCTTCGGGCACCGGCGAACCGCAGTTGCTCGGCCCTTGCTTGTCCGCGGCTCAATTCCACAAGGCGACGAGAGCCGTCTGTGCGCGTTCTGCTTTCGGTGGGTCCAACCAGGAGGTTGTGTCCGTATTCTTGGGTCTTTCCGGACCGGGTGGAGCCTGAAGGCAATCATGATGCCGACGCAGCGCATGCGCAGTGCGTAGGTCCAAGGCATTCGCGCGGTGGATATCGCGAGTTCGTATCGGCCCTGACTTTGGCCCTACCTTCCTGCCTCTCCGTGCATCTCTATGCACCTCGAATCGTTGGTACTGCTCGATTTCCTCATGGATATCCAAGCCGTCGGTGAACTCGTAATGCGTAGGTCCGGGGTTCAAATCCCCGAGGCGGCTCCGAGCCGAAATCCATTGCGCTGCAACAGGTTGTGGCGAGTCGAGGGCTCATTCGAGGCGTCCGATTCGCCTCTTTCCACGGACCAAATGCCCCGGAAATGACCCGGTCTGCGAGCCGGTTGCCTTGACTTACGCACGAATGTTTAGGTCAAGGCGCCTGTCCGGACTGTGGACAATCGAGGCCCTCGACGCGTACCACAATTACAGAGCCCGCAGCCCGCAGCCCCCAGCCCCCAGCCCCCAGCCGCCCGGCGACCGTGCGGATCGCGTTCGAACTCGCTGCCGTAGTCCTCACGGGGATCCATGACCGGCCGGATCGCCCTGACCTTGAACTCCTCGCTGTACTTCGATGGCATGACCGCATCCTTCCGGGAACCCAGATAGGCGTGCGCATCAAACCCGGCGCGGTTCACTCCCTGACTTCCCTGGGCAGTGCCGTACACTCGGCGCAACTCACAGGAGGCTCTATGAAGCGCAATCGGGTCGTTGCGGTCGCCGGATCGGCGCTGGCGGCGCTGCTCATCGCGGGGTGCTCGTCAGGCGAGCCGGACCAGGCGCCATCGAGCGCGCCAGCAGTGGACGTGTTCTCGGCGCCGGCATCGGATGACCCGCCCGACTCGGGCGCTGAGCTGATGGACGTCGACGCTCGGGCACTCGCCACCGGCATCGCCAAGGCGGCAGGCGTCCCGGCTGAGAAGATCACCGTCGACTGCCCGGAGACCTACCCGAATGAGGTGGGACACACGTTCGAGTGCGGGCTCAACGACGGCAGCAAGGATTTCACGGTGACGGTCACGGTGACAGATCTCGCGGGCGGCGTCGAATTTGAGATCACCGCCGAGGGTCTGCCGGACTAGACGGTATGTAGAGGCCGGGGCCTCGCTCACCCGATCGTGGTGGCGCTGATACTCCTATGTCAATGCGGCGAGGTCGGCGGTGAGGATGGGGGAGAGTCGTCGGGCGAGGTAGCGCCTGATGCAGCGGACGATTTCGCGGTGTGAGAGTCCTTCTTCGGTTCGCCGTTGTGAGTTTGTCAACGTGATTTGGCCCCACCTGTTGTCACGAGGTGTTGCAGCAGTGACCAGAACGGTTCCATGGCGGCGGCGTCACCGGCTGAGGCGACTCGGCCCATGGGGCCTTGCAGTCCAGCTGCGGCCAGGACTGCTCTGAAGCCTCGGTCGCGAAATTGCGATCCACGATCCGAATGCATGATCACCACGCCTGCGGGTTGGCGTCGGGCGATCGCGGCACGAAGCGCGGCCACTGCCAGGTCCGCGGTCATCCGCTTATTAATCGCGTAGCCCACGATCCGGTTGGAGAACACGTCCTTGATCGCGCAGCAGTAGATCTTGCCTTGGCTGGTGGGATGTTCGGTGATGTCGGTCAGCCACACCTTGTCCGGGCCAACGGGGGTGAAAGCGCGGCGTACCAGATCGTCATGCACTGCTGGCCCGGGTCTCTTGCCTGATCCGCGCCGGGCTTTGCGCACCGTGGTTGACCAGATCCTCTGCTGAGCACACAGTCGCCACACCCGGCATTCCCCAGCAGTGATCCCGACCTGGGCCAGCTCATCGGCCAATACCCGATCGCCGAACGCCGGATCATCACCATGAGCATCGAACAGCGCGTTGATGACATAGGCGTCTCCCAGGTCCCTGGCGCTGACCGGATCAGCCACCCACGCGTAATAGCCCTGAGTCGAAAAGCCGAGCACCCCGCAGGCCTACCGCATCGAGAAACCCTCGGCGGCCAAGTCACGGACCAACGGGTAGGTCATTTTGGGAGCGACGACTGCGCGAAATAGGCCGCAGCCCTACGCAAGATCTCATTCTCCAACTCCAGGCGCCGCATCTTCCTGCGCAACTGCACGACCTCGGCCTGCTCCGCGCTAGTCAGACCGTCCTTGATGCCGTCATCGACATCGGCTTGACGCATCCAACGCCGCACCGATTCCTCAGCGATATCGAAATCAACAGCGACTTCAGCGATACTCAAATCACCACGACGGGCGACCGCAACAACATCCCGCTTGAACTCCGGGGGGAACTTCTTTGGCATAGCAACCTCCTTCCTGCAGGACCTCGTCCCACAAAACAGATGTGAACCCAACCGACAGCAGACCCAGCGCACGATCGGGCAGCGTGTCTAATTGACTTCTCTAAAAGTCGCATCTGACACCCTCTAAAAGTCGCATCCAAGATCCTCCAAAAGTCGCATCCGTGCTAGAGTCGATGCATGGGGACACAGTTCTCTGGCATGAGAAGTCGACGAATCCTGGCTGTCGCCTTAGAGCACATGTTGGACGATCCGGTAGTCCTGCTGGAGGGTCCTCGCTCTGTCGGCAAGTCGACGTTGCTGAGCGAGATCGCCAAGAAGCGTGGTGGGCGTGTCGTCGACCTGGATGATCCGGCGACCTTGACCGCGATGCTGGCTGACCCCGCTACGCAAATCGCGGGCGACCACCTCGTCTGTATCGATGAGTACCAGAAGGCGCCGCTCGTCCTTGATGCGATCAAGGCAGAACTCAACAGAGGGACAGCCCCCGGTCGTTTCGTTTTGACGGGTTCGGCAAGACACGCATCTTTGCCGGGGGCAGCGCAGGCACTGACGGGTCGTCTGGACCGGCTCGAGGTGCTGCCCCTGTCTCAAGGCGAAATCGGCGGGGTGCACGAAGACTGGCTTGAGAGTTTCCTCGCAGATCCGGATGCATGCGTCGCCCCCGACCTGTCTACGACGACGCGTGAGGACTACATCAACCGAATCGTCGTAGGCGGATTCCCTCTCGCACTTGCAGCGTCTAGCGACGCAGCACGCAACCGATGGCTGAAGAACTACGTCTCGTTGACCCTGGCGCGAGACGTTGCGGACCTGTCAGCGATCCGTCACGGGGCACTTCTGCCGGACTTCCTTGGAAGGTTGGCAGCACAGACTGCGCAAGTACTCAACATCGAGAAGGCGGCCAAGGATGTTGGACTAGAAAAGAACACGGCAGCGCGATACGTATCGCTTCTGGAGCATGTGTTCTTGCTTTATCGCCTGCCTGCTTGGGGGAAGACCCTCAGCGCGAGAACAGCTCGGCTACCGAAGGTGCACATGATGGATTCGGCCGTAGCCGCTCATCAGATGCGCCTGACTGCCACAAAGCTGGCTCGCCGTGACGCAACAGCGCTTACCGAGTTCGGGCACCTGCTGGAGACATTCGTGGTGGGCGAGTTGAAGAAGCAGGCCTCATGGCTGCCGGACGCACATTCATTTGGCCACTGGCGAACGCGCGATGACGACGAAGTCGACTTCGTCCTTGAGCGAGATGACGGCTGCGTGGTCGCGATTGAAGTCAAGGCTGCAGCTCGCGTCGCTGGGCAAGAACTGCGGCCATTGAGTCACCTTCGCGACAAACTTGGCGAGGCCTTCATAGGAGGCGCGGTGCTGTACCTCGGCCAAAGGTCCTACAACTTCGAGGATCGGATTTTCGTCGTTCCTGTCGACCGATTGTGGACCAAATAGGTAGCCAATTAAGGTGGTCAAGACATGGATCATCGTTGGAAACCGCGCCCGCATCTGCGCTAGCGTTCCCGGTGCGGGCCTTTCGAGGCGTTACCGAGCCCTTGCTAATAACCCGCTAATAACCCGGCGCTACGCAAACTCTTGCGGAGCTCTATGAGGGAAATGGCTTGCGGTGGAACAACTTTTGTGAGGGAAGCCGCTCGCTCATAAGTACTCCCTAAATTCAGAAGCACCAAACTGTCAAGCATGTCCGTCAGTTTCATACCCGAGGCGGCTCCTGCTCTCATGGAATTGCGACGCGAGACGTCATCATTGGCCTTCAGGCGCGGATGGGTGTGACTGAGTCGCAGGCAGGAAGGGAATGTGTCGAGCAGGCGTGTCGTTGGCAGACCGCATGCGCTGTGTTCCTTCAGAGCCAAGAAGTTCGGGCTATCGGAACTGCAGGACCCCGGCTGGCGTGAGCGTGGGATGCACGTTCTCGGGCAGGGCTGACGCCTGGCTCGAGCCAGGTATGTAGACCGGGCTGGCTGCCAGCGACTGCTCGAGCGTCGATCCGGCAGGCAGGTACATCGAGGCACAAGCGGAGATCGCGACCACGCCCATGTTCGGTCGTAACTGGTCGTTGAGGGTCGTTGGCCCCGAGACATGCTTGGTGAACAGGCCCTCGGCGCCGTCGAACGGGAGGAAGGTGAAGTTCGGCATGAGATCGCCGGCCTTGTAGGTCACCTTGTAACGGTTGTCCTTATCCGTGAGGTGCCCGGTGTCGACATGAGGGCCGAGGGAGCCGTCCATCGCGGTGCCGAGCGGCACATAGGTCACCACCTCCGACCCATCGGGCACCCGCGTGAAGCCATTCAGGGTCGGCTCCCAGCCGCCATGCGCGGAGATGACGTAGTTCGGTGACTGCGTGCCCAGATGCGCGGTCGCCTTGGCGAAGCTCTCGTCCTGGCCGCGCCAGGCAATGGGCGTGCCCGCAGGTCGGTACTGCACGAGCTGGGTCTCCTCCTGGCCTCGGCCCGTCGGAAGGCTGTAGGAGTGCTTGCTGTAATAGCCGTCGGTGCTCCGGCGCCAGTACGCGTTCTCCTCGGGATCGATCTGGTCCTTCTTGGGCGCGAGGCAGAGATCCTTCCCGCAGAACGGGCGCAACTTGAAGCCCCAGTCGACCTCTGGGACCTTGCCCCCGACGATGCCGAAGTAGTCCTTGGAGATGCCCGTGCCCTGGTCGCTGCTGATTCCCACCGTGACGATCCGGTAGGGGCTGCTCTTGGCTTTCGCCGGAATCCGGACTGTGCATGTGGCGTCAGCAGAGGTGCAGCCAGCGATGCGCGAACCCACAGCCGCGAGCTGGTTCCACTCGATCGGGCAGGGCTTGTCGGGGGGTTGTGAGTAGTCGCCAGTCGAGTGATAGCTGCAGCGGTTTGCGACAGTGCCCGTGAGCGCCTGCCCTGGGCGCACGACGTGGCTGTCCAGTGAGAAGGTGCCATTGCGCGTCTGAGTCGTGCAACTGGAGTCGGAGTAGTCCTTGCCGACCGCGCCGCAGTCCGGCGGCGGAGTGCCGAGCCCAGCAGCGCTCGCTGCACCGGGTGCAGGCAGCACCAGGGCGAGGGTCACGAGCAGGCCCACGACTATCCGTGCACCTGCAGTCCAGGTTCGCACCACGCGCCTGATTATGCACGCCGTCGTGCGGAGATGTGTCGCTATTCTCGATGCCACGCACCCGAAGTACCCCTCGCAGGAGCCATTAAGCGCGCGCTGTCGCCCTAGGTGATGCTCATCTGTTGATGGCACGTCGCCGACTTCCGAAGTGGCCTGCGCGGTCGTGCGTGAGATCGAGCAGTTGGGCGGCTCAGCGGTCGCGGTCAGCGAGTCAGTCACTTCGATGGCCGGGGCACAGATGATCGTGCGCTCGGCAGCCGTGGATATCGACGGTGTCGTCACCGCAGTTGTCGCACCAAGTCTCCGAGCCCTAGGTTCTTCCAGTTCTCCAGCATGCCCGTCATCGTGTGCAACATGACTCGCGACGCATAGTGGTCTCTGAAGAAGGGATCCCGAGGGCCGGAAAGTGAATCGATGTCGTCGTTGTCGCGAGCAATCGCAACCGGTGCGGCCATCGACAGACCGAAATTGGATGCCATGGAGAGTCGGACGTGCAGGCTGATCTCTCCGAGATCCAAGTGCGGTCCACCCTGAGCCTCGAACTCATCGATCATGATTCCCAAGAGCTCATCAAGGTGCTCGGCGAAGACATATGACTCAGCACAGCCGAGCGCGCCACCGACGACCTGTGTCAGAGGGAGTTGTCCGCAGTTGGCCCAATCGATGAAGCCGCACTCGAGCTCACCCTGATCGTCTCGTTCGAACCAGCAGTTGTCGATATTGCCGTTCCAGTGTGCGAAGGCAACGAAACGCGGACGGCCACTCAGGAGAATCTCCTGGATGCGCTCGCGGACGGCGAACGCGTCGCCCATGTAGGCAATGAACTGCTCGCGCAGCGAAGGATCAAGAAGATCCTCAGGAAACAATTTGGGATAGCGCTGGATGAAATCGAACATCTTGTTTGCCCGCACTATCGACTGCTCGTCGGACACAGGGATGCGGAACATTGCTGACCCCTGTTCGGCGTCAGGAAAGAGCTCATCGAACTCGGAGGAGAGCTTTCCGGCGCGGTGTGAGCCAGACAGCCGGCCCAGGCTCCGAAAGATTGCTCGGTAGTGCTCGACCGCATCGGGGATGAGGTAGTCCATGCACTTGGCGTGGGCTGGCTCCACGTTTCCCTCGCCGTACGGGATCAACTCGGTGATGAGCAATCCAGTGGCGGACTCAGCCTCTAGGTCGGCGAACATGAACACCGGGACCATGACGGGGAAGTCTGGCGATCGCGAGAGCAGCGCAAAGTTCACTTCCGAAAGCATCATCCACTTGGCGCTGTCCCAGAGGTCGTTGTCGAAGTGGCGGGAGAACTTCACAAAGAGACGGTCAGGCAAAGCAGTGTCTGGTTGCTCGTAGACCACGGTCATCTTGAGCTTCTTGCCGCTTCCACCGTCGAAGAACTCCGATGACTCGACGATGGCGACGACACTGTTGGTCGCACTTAATACACCGCTGGCGCGAAACGCCTTTGTGAGGAATTCGACGCCACCCGCCAAGAGAGCCTCGGGATCGGCCGGGATTGGTAAGCCAAAATTGTCGCCGGTGACCCAGCGCTCCTGCGTGGAGGAGTTGAGGGCATCCGTTCGAGAACTCATCTGAGCGACGCTACCAATCCGTTGCGGTTCTTCGGGAACTGCCTTCGCGATATCGCTGCCCCTCGAGAAGGGATTCTGGCAGGCACACATGCACGATGAGCCGTGGTTCTCGTAATGCGTGGGTCCGGGGATCGAATCCCCGAGGCGGCTCCATGCAGATATCCGGATAGATCAGGGAAGGCCAACGTGGCGTTCAGGTCTTGAGAGCCACTATTTCTCGCGTGCATCCATGCTCTGAAAGACGTTCCTTACGCGGTTGCTGCTGATGTTCCATTCACAGTTGGCGGCTGCTGCTCGCGAGACTTCCGGGGTAGGACGTAGCCGAGAACGATGCCGATCACGATCCCACCGACACCGAGGATGGCTAGCCAAACGATGGTCACCGGGATGACGCCGAAGACGAACAGAAGTAGGGCAACCCCTAGACCCAGAAACACTCCTGCGAAGAATCCCATGATCGGATGATGGCGACGTTTCACTGTGGATCCCCTCTATCTGGCTTGCAGCATTGTGTAAGTGGACATCAGAGCAGCAGTATTCCCAGGAACATCAGGAAAAAGATCAAGAGGAAGATCAACCCCGAGTAGAACAGCGGCGAAGCAAAGGGAGAGCCGCTTCCGGTGATGTAGCCACTCGCCGTGCAGGAGCCTCCAGATCCAGTCACCGTCGCCGTGACCGGCACCTTTGCCTCCCCCAAGGAGTTCAGCATGAACGTCACTGCGCCGGGAAGATCCGAGAGGGCGTACTCACCTTGGCTCTTCTTCAAGCCTTCATCGTTGGTGAAGTCGCCGCTCGATACTGGAAATCCGCTCACCGTGACCTTGTAAGCGCCATTCTTGAGGACAACTTTGGAAGCACCTTCCCACTGGACTTTGCCCTCCATGTCGATAACGAAGGGACGCTCTTCCGTGCCACCGATGCCTGGTGCGTAAGCGAGGTCTAGCGGTCCGCCACTGGCCGTGTATGAGGTTGCGTTCCCGCTGCAGCCCTCTGCCTCGGCTGCGTGCGCCCCGTCTGCGACAAACACGATTGACAGGAAAGCGACAACAATCGCCGTGACAACGGAAGCTAGTGATGATTTTCTGTGCGACACAGATGCCTCCCGGTCATGAGGATGTGCAGACTACTACCGCGAAGTCACCTGCGTCTACGAATGCAATGGGCGGTGATACAACGAATTTTGAGACTGTAGACGCGCACACGGCAGGCAACGCTGCAGTTTGGTTCTCACCGAACTCAGCGGCGTCCAGACAAATGTAGGCAACACTGCCTTGATTGCTTGTAGTGCTGCAGCCGTGTTAGGGCTGAATGTGGTTGCGGCTATGCCTGCATCCGCGACTCAGTCTGGCTTGCAATCGGCTCTTGCTGCGGCAAAGAAGACCGGCTGCACGATCACGGGGACGAACGGCAATGACGTGCTGCGCGGCACGAGTGGCAACGACGTGATCTGTGCTCGCGGCGGGGACGACAAGATCTTTGGTCTCGGCGGGAATGACATCCTGCTCGGTGACTCCGGCGCTGATGACATCCACCAAGACGTCCGCGCGACGGTACGTGCCGACACATCCGGTGATCATGCGATGTATGTCAACTGGCAGACTCTCGGAGATCTTCCCAATGACTGGACCGCGTCGTATGCCGGCGGCGCCTGCACCAACAACGAGGCCAGCCCGACCTTTCGCTTTCGAGATAGCTGGGATGGTCGACTCTTCGACCTCAAGAGCGCAGACATGTGGCTCTTGGCAACGCACCCGGGCGGATCTGAGTTCAAGGTGACCGTGTGTTCCGGGATCCGCGGATGTGCCGTGATCTGCGACAGCGACCAGAGGTTCAAAATCACGACCCAATTCTCGTAGGTGAGCGGCGATACAGTCGTTCCATGAGTCCGGTCCGGCCTCCCATCGCCAAGGCCTTCATCCCGTTCCTGCCGGTCGCGCTCGCACTCGTCTGCATCCAGATCGACTTCTTCTCCCTCGGACTGGCACTGCCGGTGATCGCCGATGACTTCGGCGTCACAACAACAAATCTGCAATGGGCATTGAGCGGTTACATGCTCGCTCTTGGTTCGTTGATGATCCCCGCAAGTCGACTCGCTGATCTGCTTGGTAGGAAACGGATCCTGCTCATTGGCGTGGCGACCTTCGGAGTTACGTCGCTGGCATGCGGCTTGTCGTCGACTCCGGAGATGCTCATCGGCTTTCGAGTGCTGCAAGGTGTTGGTGGCGCAATGATTCTGCCTGTTGCCTTCTCGCTGGTGACCAATGCAACCGATGCAGATGTTCGTCCTCGCATCCTTGGCATGCTGCTGGCCATTGCTGCAGTCGGAACGGCTATTGGTCCGATCCTTGGCGGAGGTCTTGCTTCCACCATTGGATGGCAATGGGTCTTCTTTGTGAACGTTCCGGTCGCGTTGATCGCGCTGGTGTGGGGGAGCATCTCTTTGAAAGAGAGCAAAGACAGCGAAGGTCACCGCTTGCGCGAGCTCGACTGGCTGGGGGCGGGTCTTGTTGTTACCGCGGTTGCATTGATCAGTTTGGGGATTGACGCAATATCTGGCGTGGGCTTTCTCGTGCTCTCGACGATCGCTCTACTGGTCGTGGGATTGGCGGCGTTGTTCGTATTCTTGTTGCACGAGCGAGGCGTGGCATGGCCGATGGTTGGGCAGGACCTGATGCGTCGCGGATCGTTCTGGACTCTGGTTGGTGCTGGCAGCTTCGCCAATGGCTGCTTCGGCTTGATGATCATCGTGTCAGTGATTGAACTTCAGCAGGTTCAAGGCCTTAGTTCTGGTCAAGCCGGTCTTGCGTTCATCACTGCGGCATTGGCCACCGCTTTGTGCGGACCAATCTCGGGTCGACTCGCTGGCAAGGTGCCGGGCGGACAAGTCATGGCGGTGTGCATTTTCATTGGAGGGATCGGACTCATCGTGCAGGCGAAATCAGCATTACTTGTGGTGGACCTCACCGGTCTCGCTGTCTGCGGTTTCGCCTTCGGGATGGGGTACACCTTCACCAATGTCGCAACTCAGAGCGTGCTTCCCGAAGAGTTGTCCGGGCAGGCATCAGGAGTCTCGCTCACGCTCATGGTCACTATTGCTGGTCTTGCAGTGGTCCTTGGGGCCATGGCCTTGGAGCTCGCCAGCGGCGGGACCGACATGGGTGCGGCGACGGTGACAGTGCTGCTCTGGTCCGGGATTGTTGCTGTGTTGGTTGCGGTTGGCTTTGGCTGGACACAGCGTCATGACCGCATTGCCAAGGTGCCAGTGCCGGCGTGAAGCCGGCGCTATTCGACTGAAACGAATAGGTCAGTGCGCATGTCTGCTGGGTCAGCTCCCGGAGTTGGCATCGTCACGTAGACACCCCACACCGGTCCGGTCGGTGCCAGCCCTTGTTCTTCAATCCACCGATGCAACTGCTGCCACGCTCCTGGATTCAATTGCAATACCGGTGGGAAAGCCGGCCTCGAGATCGAAGGTCTTTGCTGGCACGCTGAAATAGCGAGCGGATGCCGGACCGGCAATCGAAGCCCCCTGTTCTTGGATCTCCTGCACTTCGCCTCGACCGCCGGCCTTGGCGTGTTGGCTGGCTAGCGGCGAATTTCATTCACCCGCACAATGACCGATATGGCAATCCGCGGACGAGCCCTCATCGCTGCTGTGTCGATTGCATTGCTTGGTGCTGCGGTGGGATCGACAGGCATCGCATCCGCGGGCGTTGAGTCTGCTCGTCAGGTGCCCGGCACTAGCTGCCCGATGTTTCCCGACGACAACTATTGGCGCGCGCGCATCGACTCGCTGCCCATCAATACTTCGTCGGCGCAATGGATGTCGAATATGCATCCCTCGACTTCCCTTCATCCCGACTTCGGGCCTTCATTCGGCGAGCAAGAGGTTCCGTACGGAATGCCGATCACTGTCGTTCACGGGGCGGCCCGAGTTCCCGTCACATTCGATTACGCCGATGAGAGCGACAAGGTGACCTATCCGCTCAATAAGGACACATTGATCGAAGGTGGTGCCAACGCTAACGGCGATCGACACGCGATCGTCGTGGATGCGGACAGTTGCACTCTGTTCGAGACGTGGAACACCCGACAGACAGCAGGCGGATGGACCGCCGGTTCAGGTGCTGTGTGGTCTTTGAAGTCGAACAAGCTGCGCCCCAAGTCATGGACTTCGGCAGACGCGGCTGGCCTGCCGATACTGCCCGGCTTGCTTCGCTGGGTCGAGGTCAAAGCAGGTCAGGTCGATCACGCCATTCGATTCACGACCGACGTCACCCAACGCGCATTCATCTGGCCTGCGCGCCACCAGGCGGGATCGACAGACTCCGTGGCATTCCCGCCTATGGGCGCGAGGTTCCGTTTGAAGTCTGGCTATTCAACTTCGGGCTATTCGAAGTACGCCCAGGTCGTCCTCACAGCCATGAAGAGATATGGCTTAGTGCTTGCAGACAATGGCTCGCCTTGGTACTTCCAGGGTGATGCTGATCCAGCGTGGCCCTCTGTTCTGATTGCAGAACTCAAGCGCATCCCTGCCTCGGCTTTCGAGGCGGTCGACACCGCGCGACTCCAGGTTTCGCCGAACTCGGCCGCGGTAAGACAGAAGTAGTGGGACAGTGATGTGATGTCGCAAAGCCCTTCAGGTAGTCGGACGAGCACTCGGTTGGCTCGCCACTTCGAGGCAGTGCGAGACGCATCCGGCATGGTTACTGGCGTGCTCGCAACCGAGCAGCACTATCCGGATCGCACCTACTCGATCGACGAACTCCGTTTGCGAGTGAACGGATTGCGCAACATTGCGGTTCGCTACGGAGGGCACCTGCTTTTGGCCGAGGGCAATATTGAAGCTTGGACAGTCGGCGTTCTGCACAGCCGAGTCACGCTCAGCATTCCCTACCTTGAAGGGCTTCAAATGTTCAGCGAACCGCGAACGGCTGGCGCCTTCATGTCGATCTTGGAGGAAAGCGAGCGAAGGCTTTTCGATTGGCTCAACACCCTGCCTGGCTTTACGAGTGAAATCGACGACCTCGCCTGAAGATGGTCCTTGGCATGAACCTCAGAAGCACATGAGGATCACTAGGTTCGTTACATATCGCGATATCGAACGGCCATTGCGAGCTTTGCCTTGATGGTGTCAGCGGTGGCTGGACGCGGATCGGTGATGCCGTCCGGACCGCTGTAGAGCCCTGCGTAGGCGGGTGTGTCTCGCTGGAAGCGCCAGCCTTCAGATAGCGGGCCAGCATCGACCGCGTCATAGCCAATTCGATCGAGGAATTCGACTACCGATTGCTTTGCGCTGGCATCATCGCCAGCTATCGCCAAGGCGCTGCGATCTTGCGCACCGGTCGGACGTGCCAATTGCAAGAGAGCTCGGTACCAGATGTTGTTGAACCCTTTGACGACGTGTGAGTCCGGAAGGTGAGCTTGCAGCAGTTCGCTCGTAGTCGTTGACTCATCATCGAGTTCGGCGATGTCGCCGTCCCGTTGGGCGTAGTAGTTATTGGTGTCAATGACCACCTTCCCCGCCAGAGGCACGGCAGGGACTTCTCGGTAAGCCCGCAAGGGGATTGTGACAACGACGATGTCGCCCGCCGCCGCAGCTTCAGCCGCTGTCCTCGCGCGTGCTTGTGGTCCGAGTTCCTCGACTAAGTCACTCAGAGTTTCGGGTCCGCGCGAGTTGCTCACGACGACGGCATAGCCAGCCGCTACAGCAAGGCGCGCAACTGTGCTTCCGATTTTGCCGCTGCCGATCAAACCAATTGTTGTCATAGCTGGTCGTCACCCCATGTTCAGGGCCGACTTGCCGCCCCACTGGTAGCCGCTGCGGAGACCGCCATGAGAAGTGCCGAACACCACGGTGTTCATGGCCTGGTCGAGTTCTTCCGGGTCCCATTGCTTATCGGACACACCGACAACGCCGTTGGGAGTCCAGGGAGAGAAGTGCGTGACCCGGGATCCCTGTGAGAAGAAGGCCTGACCATTCACATGACGGGACAGGTCCGAGGCCAGCCAAACGGCCAGGGGTGCGACATTGCCTGGGTCGCGCGGGTCGTACTCGGTGTACTGGTCGGGCTCTGCGATCTCGTCGATGTCGGTGCCGCGAGTGATGCCGATGAGCCGCGTCGTGCCCGAGGGAGCAATGGCATTGGAGCGGACGCCGTACTTCATCATGTCCTGGGCAAGCGCGACGGAGAACATCGCGATGCCGCCCTTGGCCGCTGCGTAATTTGTCTGTCCGGTGTTGCCCAGCAAGCCGACCGATGACGTTGTGCAGATCACGGATGCGTTGACCTTGCCCCCGATCTCCCTGCTCTTCTCTCTCCAGTAGGCGGTCGCGTGGCGCGCAGGTGCGAAATGGCCCTTCAGATGGACTTTGATCACGGAGTCCCAGTCACTCTCGTCCATGTTGAAGATCATCTTGTCTCGCAGGATTCCCGCATTGAGCACGAGACAGTCGAGTCCACCGAAACTGTCGATTGCCTGATCCACCATGACCTTCGCTGCTTCGAAGTCCGACACATCGGCGTAGTTGGCGACCGCCTCGCCGCCCCGGCTCTTGATGATCTCGACCACCTCGTCTGCCGCGCGTTGGTCTGACCCACCGCCCGACGGAGCGCCACCGAGGTCGTTCACGACCACTTTGGCGCCATGCTCGGCCATAAGGAGGGCGTAGCCACGGCCCACGCCGTGCCCTGCGCCAGTGATGATTACGGACTTGCCCTCGAGAAGTTTCATGTCGGGATCCTAAGGAGCGGAGCAGGTCAGGATGGGGCAAAGGCCAGATCTCGGAGGCGACTCGACACTGAATGCCAGGCGGGGCAAACGGCTGCGAGCGCACGCACCCACCGGCTAGCGTCTTTTGCCAAGTGCACGCATCTTCAGATGCTGACGAAACCCTGAGGGAGTTGATGGCCGTGTTCGAGGACAAGGTTGTAGTGGTGACCGGTTCAAGCCGTGGCATCGGTCAAGCGACGGCGATTGAGTTCGCTCGCTTGGGGGCCAAGGTCGTAAGCGTGGCTCGCGGCGTGCCGCATCACATCTTCCCGGGGACTCTTGCCGAGACCGAGCAGGTGATCCGCGGGCTCGGCGGCGAAGTGGTGAGCGTGGAAGCAGACCTCATGGACGAAGTCGCCATCCAGAAGATCTACGACGAGACCATGAATGCCTTCGGACGGTGCGACATCTTGGTCAACAATGCGGCGGCCTCGTTCCTCGGCTCGTTCATGGACCTGTCGCTGAAGCGACTGGACATCATCTGGAAGGTCAATGTCCGGGCAACGTGGCAGCTCTCCCAGTTGTTTCTGCCTCAAATGCTCGAACGCCAGTCTGGCCGGATTGTGAACGTGAGCTCTGGTGGCGGTCATGTGAACTACGGAGGTGCCACTTGGGAGGATCTTCAGGCCCCCGCCACGGGCGCAGTGCGGCGCATGGGCGTTGGACAGGCCGGTTTGGGCGCGACCGCGTACGGCACTTCGAAGGCAGCCTTGGATCGACTCACTCAAGGACTGGCCGGTGAGATCGCAGGCCAGGGCGTCGCTGTGAACGCAATCGGCGTCGAGGCCCGGACGCCACCCAACGTGCATTTCATCACCGATGAGGAGTCACCAGAAGGAGAGCTCCCAGAGGCGCCCGCGCAACTCATCACCTGGCTTGCAGCCCAGCCACCGGAGGTCACCGGAAAGATTCTCAGTCAGCACTTGCTACTCGGGCCACTGCGCGAACTTGGGCTCGTGCGGCCAGCGGCCAGGCCCGGCGACAACCCCGACCTGCCCTCTGGTTCTTCTGGGATGCTGCCGAAGAGTTGACGACCGCGGTGAGTTCGTGGTTGCAGTACCGCCGGCATCATTTGCTGACGTAACTCACAGTTGCTTGTTGCGACCGTCGATATTTTTGGTAAGCGGGCGTAGCGTCAAAACATGAGGCAACACACGCACATGCGAGCCGCCGATGTGAAGGCGCTGTTGGTCTTTGCAATGCTGGCATTGTTAGTGGTTTCGACTTCGGCATTGATCTTCGCGCAATTGCGCTGACACGAGGTTGGCTCCAAGTCGCAGCAGCGACTCGTCTATCCGCCGAGTCTTAGGCGCTTGGATCTGAAGCGGCAGGATTGCTCGAGTTCAGTTGTACCTCAAGTCGCGATGCTGAGAGAGCAAGGCTCCAACTCGAGACGTAAAAGGCCACTCCACTGATGACGGTTGCCACTCCAAATGCCCAGAAGTACTCGACCGACGCATCCAGACCGGATTCACCAGTGATCCATGACATGACGGCCGCGATGGCAGCGAGGATGCCGATCGCTGCTGTGGCATAGGCGCCTCGCCTCAGCAGCCGGGCTGCATGTCTGGCGTTCTCGACTTCCGCGGCATAGCCGCGGGAAGCGCCAAATTGAGGATCCACGCGATGACCTTAGCGATCGTGGCCGATACTCACGGAGTTTCCAAATGGCTCTTGGCTAGCTTGCGGTTCGCGTTCGCCAGTTCGGATTGCGCCCAACAAATGCCACCAGCCTCGTCTGCACATCTGCGTCGTCGGACACTTTGACACTCGGGCCGTACTGAACTGAGGAACGCAGCATTTCGTCGATGCCTTCCATGCCCGCGAGTAAGTTCGCACAGAAGTCAGCATCGAGTTCGATCGGCTGATCAGTTGCTTGCGCCAAGTCCCAGCTGTGCATGAACACATCTGGAGTGATCATCATGTCGATTGCAGTTCCCAATGGCATGACTCCCGCCTGCGGGTGCGCGAACTGCGCACCTTGGGTTTCAGGCTTCATCAGGATGTCGCGCAGCCCGTCGTCGAAGCGCGCCCAATCACCGACGGGATCATTTTCCTTCGGATCGCGAGTTGGCAGCTGAATTGATGCGCCAACGCTCAACAGCCCGGGTACCCAATCAACCAGGTGCCACACCACATCACAAGCCGCCCAACCTTCGACTGGCGAAGGTGCGTCCCAATCTGTGGTGCCGTTGACGAGTGCAGTGAAGCCGCCAGAGATGGCGGCGTAGCGCTCGGCTGGATCGTCAGGAAATGCCATTGCTCAACAACCTCTCAAGTTCTGCGTAGCCCTCGTTGACTCCAGTTTCCATTCCGCTGGACATCCAAGAGTCGCGCACTGCAAAGCTCTCAGAGAGCGAGCGCGCATGCAATCGCGTCATGCCGTTGCCGAGATCGGTGAACTCCACAGTTTCCAGCGCAACATCATCTGGTTGCCCCTCCCAAGTGAATGTCTGGACGATCTTGGTCGGTCCAACGGTGTGGAAGCAGCCGTGGAAGGCGAACTCCTCGCCATCTCGGCTGGCGACGTATCGCCAGGAGCCACCGGTTCTTGCATCCCAGTAGTCGATTCGAGTGCTCAGGCTGGCCGGTCCTATCCAACGGGCGAACAGCTCCCGTTCGAGGTGGCAGCGCATCAACTGCTCAGGGCTCGCGTGGAAGTCGCGACGGATATGGATCAACGGCACCTCGGCATCTGCCTTGATGCTGGTTTGGTTCAGTTTGGTGTTCATGCGGTTGCTCCTTTCGTCGTCTCATTCATTTCGGCCAGAACCCCGTCGAGTCGGCTGTAGCGAGCTTCAGCCTCGCGTTGATAGCGGCGTATCCAGCCGGCCATCATGTCCAGAACTTCTGGCTCGATATGGACAGGTCGACGCTGTGCGTCTTTGGTTCTGCTCACAAGGCCAGCGGCTTCGAGCACCTTGAGATGCTTGGACACCGCCTGGAGACTCACGTCGTATCGCTCGGCAAGTGCGGTGATCGTGGCTTCACCTGTAGCCAAGCGCGTAAACATGTCGCGGCGCGTTGGATCCGCGAGCGCACTGAACGCCAAAGACAATTTGTCAGCCATCTGGCCCCTAACTAGTGAGTGAAGAAAGTTATTGGGCATTGTCTGGGCTATCAACCAGTTGGTTGACAACAGGAGAAGCCTGCGCTCGCGCTCAGATTCGAGTGGAATACATCTTGGACAGCTACCGGTTGAAGGCTGGTGTCGAGCGGGACAGGATGTGAGCGGGACCTAACTCAGTGCAGTGGGAAGGATCGACATGGCCGATTCAGATGGCGTGACCAACAGCGGCAGCGAGAGCGAGAACCCGGCGATCTCTTCGCCCGAAGTGAAGTCGACGCGACCGAATTCGAATCGTGACTGGTGGCCCAACCAGCTAAACCTGCAAGTACTGCAGCAGCACGCGACTGGTCCCAATCCCTTGGGTCCTGATTTCGACTACTCCGAGAGTTTTGCGAATCTCGATGTTGAAGAGCTCAAGCGCGATCTCTTTGCCTTGATGACTGACTCACAAGAGTGGTGGCCTGCCGACTACGGCCACTACGGGCCCTTCTTCATTCGCATGAGTTGGCACGCAGCTGGCACCTATCGCGTAGCCGATGGTCGCGGCGGCGGAGGCAGCGGCATGCAGCGCTTCGCACCGCTCAACAGTTGGCCCGACAATGCCAACCTCGACAAGGCACGACGCCTGCTGTGGCCGATCAAGCAGAAGTATGGGCAGCAAATCTCCTGGGCTGACCTGCTTGTTTTCACCGGCAACTGCGCATTGGAGTCCATGGGCTTCACGACCTTCGGCTTCGGCTTTGGTCGCGAAGATGTCTGGGAGCCAGACGAGATCTTCTGGGGACCAGAAGACACTTGGCTTGGCGATGAGCGCTACACCGGCGAGCGCCAACTCGAAGGTCCATTAGGTGCAGTGCAGATGGGCTTGATCTATGTCAATCCCGAAGGTCCTGACGGCAACCCTGACCCGCACGCCTCAGCCCATGACATTCGCGAGACCTTCAAGCGAATGGCAATGAACGACGAAGAAACTCTCGCCCTGATCGTCGGAGGACACACCTTCGGCAAGGCACATGGTGCGGTTGACTCTGAATACGTTGGGCCCGAGCCTGAAGCCGCACCCATCGAGGCACAAGGCATCGGCTGGACAAACAGCTACGCCACTGGCAAGGGCGTGTACACGATCACCAGTGGGCTTGAAGGTGCGTGGACGAAGGAGCCCACCAAGTGGGACAACGAATTCTTGGAGAACCTGTTCGGATACGAGTGGCAACTCACGGCAAGTCCGGCCGGTGCAAAGCAATGGGAACCTACTGATCCTGCTGCCAGCACCACAGTTCCTGATGCACACGACATCACCCAACGGCATGCACCAATAATGTTGACAACTGATCTCGCGATGCGGATGGATCCGGTCTACGAACCGATTGCAAAGCGATTCTTCGAGAATCCTGATGATCTTGCAGATGCCTTCGGCAAGGCCTGGTTCAAGTTGCTGCACCGTGACATGGGCCCGCGATCGAGATACCTGGGCCCGTGGATTCCAGAACCCCAGATTTGGCAGGACCCCGTTCCGGATGTTGAAGGTGATCTCATTGGCGGTGCCGAGATCGCAGCACTGAAGCGATCAATCTTGGAGTCAGGACTTTCCGTGCAGCAGTTGATCTCAACTGCCTGGGCTTCTGCTTCGTCATTCCGCGGCACTGACAAGCGCGGTGGCGCGAACGGTGCTCGAATTCGCCTTGCACCGCAGAAAGATTGGCCGGTCAATGAGCCCGCGACTTTGAGTTCTGCACTCGCGAGTCTCGAGCAGATCCAAACTGGATTCAACAGTTCACAGACAGGCGCGATCCGCGTTTCGCTCGCTGACGTGATCATTCTTGGTGGCTGTGCAGCAGTTGAGAAAGCGGCCAAGGATGCTGGCTTCGAGGTCATCGTTCCGTTCGCTCCTGGGCGCACCGATGCTACGCAAGAACAAACCGATGTCGAATCTGTAGGAGTGCTCGAGCCGACAGCTGATGGTTTCCGCAACTTCCTGCAGGAGGGCGAAAAGCTCTCTCCAGAGACTCTACTGCTTGATCGCGCGAACCTGCTGACACTCACAGCGCCGGAGATGACTGTGCTGGTCGGCGGAATGAGAGCACTGGGCGCGAACTCCGGACCGTCCAAGCTGGGCCTGCTCACAGACCGTCCGGGCGTCCTGAGCAATGACTTCTTCGTGAATCTGCTCGACATGGAAACTCAGTGGCGAACTTCTCAAACAGACGTTCACGTCTTTGACGGTTGTGATCGCAAGACCGGTGACGTCAAGTGGACGGCCACTGCCGTTGATCTCGTCTTCGGCTCGAACTCGCAATTGCGTGCACTCACTGAGGTGTACGCATCCGCGGATGCCAAAGAGAGGTTTGTGCTCGATTTCGTTGCTGTGTGGGACAAGGTCATGACTCTGGATCGTTTCGATTTGCTGTAGTAGTTGTCGCGCACTGCACTCAAGTATTGCGATCGTTGAGAGAGGTGAATCATGAAGACAATGACGTGTGAGCAATTGGGCGGGTCATGCGAGCTTGCCCTGCACGGCGACACTGCTGACGACATCATCAAGGCTCAGGATCGTCATCTGAAAGACATCGTTGACACTGGCGATGAAGCCCACAAGGAAGCATTGAAGTCCATGAAAGGTCGTTGGAAGAACCCGATCAAGGGCATGGGTTGGTACAAGCAGGTCAAGAAGGACTTTGCTGCGTTGCCTGAAGTCTGAGCACCCCGCAGTCCAGCATGCGCTTGCCGAATGATGGAAGTGAAGCGACTAAGCGCACGACCTAGCGTCAGTACTCAGATCGGTAGGCGCCGGTTGGCTCATTGATCTGAGCCGCCTGATCGGCGCCGGTAACCGGCAGGCCTGCCGGATCAATGAGTCCGATTTGCACGAGCACGGCTGCCTGATCCCAATAGATGTGCTCATGAGTCACCAGACCTGCGTCTGCGCGCACGATGACCACCAACGGAATCTGCACGCTTCGCCCTGTCGCAGGAACCCCCGGAAGTATCCAGTCGATCGCTTGGGTGTGCGTGAATCGGACGAGTAGTTCATCAACCATTTGCACGGTGTCCGTGGTGCGCGAGATGTTGGTGATCTCGACATCGGGGGGGAAGAACTTGCCCACAAGGTGGGCGTCATAGAACTCTCGCACCCCCCGCTGCCCAGACCCCCCTGCGCGTACGGGCACGTGATTGAGGTGTGGGTTGGGGCCCATGGTGGCCATCGTTCGCTCGAGATCACCGTCCATTTCTGCTTGCATGTGATCTTCGAACAACTCCGCAACGGATGGCTTAGGCAGATTCATGGCTTCCCTTCGATGGGTGGTGCTGTGAATTGATCATTGCCCGGCGATGCGCAAGCGCTCGTTCACACGTGCGCGTGCCTTGAGACTCGAACCGAGTACCGCATCTCATGCGAGTGCCCAGGCTGGAGTTGTACTGCCTCTTCGCGCAGATTGCCGCCTTCTACGCAGAGCATTGAGGGCCACTCCTCGTCGCCGAAGTCTCTGATGCGCTTGGCTTTTTCGACCCATGGATTCCACACCACTGTGCTGGCCGAGTTTTCTTTGTCGATGATCAGCACTCGATCCATAGCTTGGTCGATGACGCGCACCTGGCCCGATGCCGTATAGATCCGATCAGTTTCATTCGTGAACGTCACGTCGCCAGCCTGGGTCTTGACGTTCAGTCCGTTTGGGTCTGCTTGGTCGAGGTACGAGCATCCGTCGAGCCCTTCGAGAGCGATCTTGCGAATATCGCTCACATGGAAATAGGCATGCAGAGCAGCTTCGTAGGAGAACGCCCGCTTGTCGGTGTTCTCGACGGTGAATGAGAGTTGGAGTGTGTCTCCTAGACGAATCTCGTATCGAGCAGTGAAGGCGAAGGGGAAGTTGGGGTCATCAGTCGGCGCACCATTGAGGGAGAATTGTGCGATGGCATCGTTGCCGGCCTGCCCTTGATCGATGAGGCGCCACGGTTGAGTGCGAGCAAAGCCGTGAGCTGGAGTGAGATCACCCGATCTTCCTGCTCCGAACCACGGAAAAATGATCGGCACCCCGCCTCTGATGGCAATACCGGTTTCGAAGCGCGCAAGCGAACTCATCCAGATCACGGGCTCGTTGCCGGTGGGAATCCAAGACGTGAGGTGTGCGCCGTGTGCGAACACGGTGCCAGTGCCTCCAGTATTCGACAATGCGATCGCTGAAGGGATGGACTCATTGGCCACGTCGGTGAACGTACCGCATGTTGACTGGCATTCATCTGGATTGTGGCGCTCCTAATTGAGTTCGCACTGACACACTGAACCCCTGCGCGGCTGATCTTGCGTCCTAGGGGAGGATTCAAATGAATGCACGAGCGTTGCTTCAAAGAGCAAGCGCAGTGCGACTGCTGATTGCATCGCTAATTGCTGTGAGTTCGGTGATTCCGGCCAATGCGAGCACGGTTGCCATCTGCAATTCGGCGGACCTTTCAGGCAAAGCAACTGGATCGGGAGCCGGAATGTCTCAGCCGTACGTGGTGATCACAGTGACCAACATCGGCAAAGCATCATGTGCGCTGAAGGGCTACCCGGTGTTGACCGGGGCTTGGACTGCCAAGGGCAAAGTCGCCATCAGCGCCAAGAATGGTGATCTGTTCAATATGCCAAGTGCAAAGGTCAAGAGATTCGTATTGGCTCCCAAAGCCAAGGCGTGGTTCGCCAACGGATCTGCAACGGCCTATGACCCCCCTCTTGTCACGATCAATCGCATTGCATTTGCTACTTCGGCTGGTACCAGCGTGGCTGACAGCTCGATGATTCGATCAGGGCTGATGGCGACCGCACCCGCTGGCAAGCCCTACCCGCTGGGGGTAACGGCCTTTGCTGCAGGCAAGGGTCCTGCGTCAGGTTGTGACTCTGGTAACTGCTGAATTTGTAGGGCAGGCTTTCTTGCCCACTCTCATCGTTCCAACCGTGAAGCATTGCAAGAGTCCGCGACTTCTCGGGCTCGCGTTGCTTCCCGCAATCTTCGCTATGCATTCGTTCACCTCGGCATTCGTCTGGCACGGCCTGCTTGGCGGTGTCCCGCCAATTGTTCTCAACGCAGCGACCGGGTTCTATCTGTTCGTCGCATTCGTCCTATTGCCGATGTACGCACCGACCGCCGTGCTGCTTGTGGAACCGCGGGGTTGGCGAAGAATCGTGTTCGTACTTCTGATCGCAACGGGTGCGTATGCAGGTCTCTCTTTTCTGCTAGCGCTGATCGAAGGTCGCGGAAGTGCCGTTGCGTGTGACTTCTACATCTCGTTCAATATCGACTCCACGGCAACCTCTGTCGCGGTGCTCTACATCCTCGCCGCGTGTGGGGCGCTGCTCTTGTCGGGACAACGGATTCTTGAGTATTGGGGAATCGTCAACGCGCTGGCGGTTGGAGCACTCGCATTTTGGGCCAGCCGTGGTCTGTCATCTCTGTGGTGCTTTTTGGCCGCGTGCAGCAGCGTGTTCATCGCTTGGTACTTGCGTCACTTGGATGCCGCACATTTGTCTGGCAAGCCCTGGCCCTGGGAGTCGCCTGCTTCTGATGAGGTGCGGAAAGTTGAAACACGACTCTGAAATCTATACGCAACTAAAGGTTGCGTCGCTTCGATTCTCCCGATCGTCTCTCGCGCAACCAAAAGTTGCAGGAGGAATTCATGGAGTTTGGAAGTATCGATCGAGAGATCTACGTGGAGGCGTCACCAGAGATCGCCTTCGAGGTCATTGATGTGCAAGCCCCTCGCTTCTTTTCCTTTCGCTGGACCCAGCCCAGTGGTGAGGCAGCCGTTGAAGGCAACTCGCTCTTGGTCACCTTCGAACTCTCGCCCTCGGGAAGTGGCACTTTGGTGAAATTCGCCGAGACTGGTTTTCGGGAGATGGGTTGGGAGGTCGCAGTCCTCGAGGAGACCTACAACGAGCACGTCAATGGTTGGAACCTCTACATTCCGCGTCTTGCTCCATACGTCTTGAGCATGCAGTCTCAGTCGTGAGCACAACACTCTCCGACAAGATCGATGACGAGTTGTGGTCGGCCATCGGCGATCCAACTCGGCGCCGCATGCTCGATCTCTTGCTCGCAGGTGGCGGCGGTACTGCCACCTCATTGGGTCAGAAGTTGCCGGTGACTCGCCAAGCCGTTGCCAAACACCTCGTCGTCTTGGATCGAGTGGGTTTGGTTCATGCAATCTCAGTGGGGCGAGAGAAGAGATATCAGGTAGACGAGGCTCAACTCGCGCGCGCAGTGGCTCAGTTGACTTCGGTCGGATCAGCTTGGGATGCACGACTGCAGCGCATCAAGCGGATCGCAGAAACGATCCAACACGCTCAAAAGAAGTAGCAGTCCTCTGTGGTGAGAATGGATCGACTAATCACAGCTCGAACTGGGGCCGTCTTACGTGCACGATCCATCGGCAATCCGAGAGATCAGTTCGCGTAAGAGTTCGCGCTCGCCTTGCGTGAAATTCGAGAGAAGTTCGGCCTCGGCTGCATCGCGACCCTTGGCCACTTCGACTTGCACATTGGTACCGGCAGAGGTGATTTGCGGCATGCGGGCTCGGCGGTCATCAGGGACCTGCATGCGGATGACCAACTGCTTGGCCTCCAGGCGGTCAATGAGGGCGGTCAAGGTCGTCTTGTCGACACCGAGGTCGTGGCTCAAGGCCAATTGAGTTCGCCCGGGATGCTCAACAAGCGCTGTCAGCACGATCCAGTCACGAGCGTCGGAGAGGCCTTGAGTTCGGCAAACGGCGTCGAGGGAAGCTCTCAGGCGCTGAGCGCCACGGTGGAAAAGCCAGGTCAGATCTTCAGGAGTCCCCGTGCAGACCTCGGCGACGTCGTCCATCACGTGAGGCTAGCCGGATGGCGGCCCATGGAAAGGTCGCAAAACATTCTCACCTCGGATGGTTGAAGGATGGATAGTTGAATGTTATACTTTATGAATCTAAAGTAATTGGCCCGGCTTGAGATTCTCCAGCCGCCATCACCGACCCAGGAGTTCCTCATGACGACAGCAAGCGACGTTCAGATTCCCGAGTACATTGCCGGCACTTGGATGATTGACCCTGTCCATACTCATGTTGGCTTTGTCATCAAGCACATGATGGTCAGCAAGGTTCGCGGCAATTTTGACACCTTCTCAGGCGAAATTGTTGCCGCCGACAACCCGCTGGAATCAACAGTGAGCGTCAGCATCGATGCCAAGTCGATCAACACCGGCAACACCATGCGTGATGACCACATCCGTTCAGCTGATTTCTTTGACGCCGAGAATCACCCCACCCTCACCTTCACCTCCACTGGCATCCGTCAGGCCGGAGAAGAATTCTTCATCGACGGTGACCTCACCATTCGCGGAGTCACGAAGGCAGTCTCGCTGAAGACTGAGACCCCAGAGTTCGCGCAGATCTCACCGGAGAAGTTCAAGGCCGGCTTCTCGGCCACAGCCGAGATCACCCGCACCGACTTCGGAGTCAACTACAACGGCCCGATCCCAGGTGGCGGCCTTGCACTAGGCGAGAAGGTGCAGATTGTGCTTGAGGTTGAAGCTGACCTCGTCCCCGCAAGCTAGTACTGCGGAGCACATTCGCCTGAAGCAAATCAGTTGGCTGGATCGCGAATGATCGGGCAGGTCATGCAATGGCCACCTCCGCGACCTCGCCCTAGTTCGGCGCCAACGATGGTGATGACCTCGACTCCTGCCTTGCGCAGCAAGGTATTTGTGTACACGTTGCGGTCGTAGGCCATGACTACGCCGGGCGATAGCGCAATCAAGTTTGCGCCTGAATCCCATTGAGTGCGCTCGCGTTGGTAGGCATTGCCACCTGTTTCGACCACGCGAAGTTTTGGCAGGTTCAGTGCGCCGGCGACTACATCTACAAAGTTGCCTTCATCGCGGCGCAACTCGACCCCGCCGGGCTTGTCTGATGGGTAGTACGAGAAGGCTTGAATGCTGTCGACGATGTCGGGATACAGCAACACCAGGTCGCGATCCGCGAAAGTGAAGACAGTGTCCAAGTGCATTGCTGCGCGCAATTTTGGCATTGCCGCGACGAGCACGCGGTCGGCGGCACCTGCTTCGAAGAGCCTGGCCGCGACCTGACTGACGCCCTGTCGTGAGGTGCGCTCGCTCATGCCGATCAGCGCAGTGCGATTGCCGATGGGCATGACGTCGCCGCCTTCGACTGTGGCCATGCCCCAGTTCTGAGTCGGATCGCCCCACCACTCGTGCACCTTCCCGGCAAACTCGGGATGGAAGCGGTAGATGGCAGTCGTGAGGATCGTCTCTTCATGGCGTGCCGGCCAGAACAGCGGATTGAGAGTCACGCCGCCATAAATCCAACTCGTCGTATCGCGCGTGTAAAGGGTGTTCGGCAGTGGTGGCAAGAGATATTCGTTGACGCCTGCCGCATCGCGGACAAGTCGCAGCATGTCGCCGCCACGCGTTTCCGGGAACTCCTCGGTCGAAAGTCCGCCGATGAGGGTTTCAGCGAGCTCGCGGTCCTGGAGTTCGTCGAGGTATGAGCGAACTTCATCCACGAGCCCATTGCCCACGGTGTTCGCGACAATTTGGTGATCCAGAATCCAGGCTCGAGCTTGCGGAATTGCGACCGTTTCGGCAAGCAGCTTGTGCATCTCCACGACCTCGACTCCGCGATCTCGCATCTTGGTGATGAAGTCGAAGTGATCGCGCTTGGCGTTCTCCACCCACATGACATGCTCAAACAGCAAGTGATCGCAATTGCTCGGGGTGAGCCGTTCATGCGCCCTACCGGGTGCGCAGACCAGAACCATGCGGAGTTGACCGACTTCGGAATGAACGCCGAATTCAGTGCTCATCGAACCTCCAGAGTGTCGGTGCTCAGAGTTTCGCAGAGTTGATTCGAAAAACACGAATGTGCTTATGGGGGCAAGGACTGTTGAGCACCGCTAGGTTCAACTCATGAAACGTCACTTCGCGCCCATCGTTGTCGCCGCCGCATTCGCTTCCGTGTTGCTCGCTGGTTGCTCAGCAAGCGTCGATATTGGCGGTCAATCGATCACGTCTGATGAATTGTCATCGCAGGTCACATCAGCGCTTGCCGGTGAAATGAAGGTGGATGTGGACAAAGTGCCGACCATCACCTGTCCCGAGGATCTCGATGCGAAGGTCGGAGCCACCACCACGTGCCTGCTTCAGGATGAGACTTCGGGCAAGGATTACGACGTCGCCGTGAAGGTCACCAGTGTCGATGGCAGCAAGGCGCAGTTCTCGATCGAGGTTGCCAGCCAGCCTGTCCCGGCATCAACTGAGTAGTTCGGCCAAGGAAGCGCGCACCCTTCCCATGTCTACTGAGGTGGGAACGGATGCGGCATCATCGAGTTTCGCCAGCGATTTCTGAGCATTCGCGGTTGCTCCTTTGCGATTGCCACGTGCGAGTTGCGTCAGTGCCGCAGCCCACTGAGCGAGTGCTTGCCACACCGCGCGCTCTTCATCGGGGCAGCAGCGCCACCTTTGCTCGAAACTCTCGTGTGCATGAAACGGCAAGTCAGCGTTGACGTAGTCCATGGCTTGTGACCACGCCTCTTCGCTGGAAATCTCAGTTCGCTCTGGAATGCCAGGCACAGCCGATTGGATCGACCCGCGCAATGGGCGCCCGTACTTATCGCGCGGCTGCTCACTCATGAGCGGTGGTCAGGGATCACATGAGTCGATTCCAGATTTGGCGCCTGAACACCGGCAATGGCGATGGACACGGCCTCATCGAGAGCCCGCAGTTCTTCGCGGAGCTTGTCGCTGATTCGGCTGCTGCTGAGGGGCACCGTCCTAGTATCGAACTTCGACGACTCGAGGGAAAATCATGGTTGAGTAAGCGGAGTTTCGCGGGGCGAGAATGGACAAGCGAATCGAGGCTTGGTTCGCTCTGTTGTTGCTTCTCGTGCTGTTTGCTCTCGTGGTTGGCATGCTCCTCAGCTCTGTTCTTGGCCTACTTGCCGTGGGCCTTTCCAAGGGATAGGTACCGAGAGTGTGCGATTCAGGGCTGCTACCGTCGCGATTCATGAGTGTCAACGCCCTATTCAGTCGAGATGGTGACTGGTTCAAGCCCAGCCCTTTCACCACCGGACCCTGGCGGCCCGATGCCATGCATGGCGGACCTCCTTCGGCGCTGATGGCTCTGGCAATTCATGAGGCTCTCGAAGAGGACGAGCAGGTAGCACGTATTGGCGTAGATCTTGAGAAGCCCGTTCCTTTGGAACCAATGCAGGTGCACGCCTCGCGTCGGCAGGTATCGCGAAGAGTGGCCCATCTCAGCATTGAATTGCGAACCTCGAGTTCTGTCGTGGCATCTGCGCGAGCTTTACTCCTGCGCGGCCAAGGCCCCGTTCCATTGGTCGACATGGTTCGTTCGATTGCGCCTGAACTGCCAAACTCAGTATTGGAATCTTCGGAACGGGACCAATGGGCGACTCAGCCCTGCGTCTTTCACCGCGATGCGATCGAAGCCCGATTCACGACAGGCGACTGGGGAATACCTGGGCCGGGAACTGCCTGGATGCGCTTGACCGTGCCGTTGGTTGAGGGTGAGCCGACGCCGGATCTGTGCCAGTTGATGGGTGTTGCCGATTTTGGTTCGCCGTTATCGCAGGCCGTGGAGCCTGGTGCCGGTGTGGCATTGATCAATGTGGACGTGAACGTCACCTTGGCCGGAGCTCCGGTTGGTCCATGGTTCTGCATCGCGACCCAGGGCTCGGTGAGTCAAGCGGGCATTGGCTTGGCAGCAACGCAGTTGTTCGACGTGAACGGCCCGCTCGGTGTCATCACGCAGAGCCAAATTGTGTATGCCGCTCCCCGCGGCTGAATCAACATGATCCAGCGGAAGAGTGATGGCCTAACTCGCTGTTGCGTCGTGAGGCAGGCCGGCTCCTGTCACGCAGAATCCGAAATGCCGCACGGTTGCGCCAGCCGCGATGGCGCCGCCCCATGAGGGAGCCGTCACCCGAGCACGGTCGCCACTGACGGCGGGTTCGTCGTCGGAGTGGGTGTCGCAGTCGGGTGGGCATGGTGCCAGAGGTCGGCGCTGTGGCTCTGGCCTGCATCGGCAGAGCAACGCAATGCGTTAAGCGAACGGCGGTCTAGGAACTCACAACGTCGACTGGAAACCAAGGAGGCGACACTCGGCAATGATCTGCTTCATATTGGACAGAGCGCCGTTCTCATTGCTCGCATCAACCTGCTTGGGAAAGCCATTCACCAATACGGCCAGATGCTGGAAGTTCTTCTCATCGGCAACAAGGGCTTGCGTTGCATTGAACTGGGCTTCCTGCACAGCGCTTCGAATATCCGGAGTCCCCTTGTTGAGCATGAGGTTGACGGCGTGCATCTCGATACAGGCATCTTTCGCCGAAGCATGACCATCCGGACCGCCGCAACCAGCCAGCCCTAGACATCCAAGCAACACCAGGAGGCCAAGCACAGCTGCGCGATTCACCTTTGCACACTAACCCCTGGCATTCTGCTCACCTCCGAGAGAAGAGCTGCCCCTACGATCCCAAGAGCCAACCGACTCCTAGTGAACCAACAATGCGAGAGGGACCCCTTGGACGATCAGCTGTTTCCCGCCTTGCTTGCAGAGGTGCCGAACTTCCGTGACTTGGGAGGAGTGGGAGCCGGAGCTGGCCGTGAGTTTCGCCGCGGGGTTGTGTTTCGCACGCAGGCGCTCACTGGCCTTTCCGCTGAAGCTCAGGCGGAGTTGCTCGTGCTAGGTCTTACACGCGTTGTTGACCTTCGCATGGAGAAGGAGCGGATCGATCTTCCAGTGACAGTGCCTGGTGGCATTGCAGTGCTCGTCGCGGATGTGGTGGGCAGCGCGAGTCCGAATGGTGCTGCTGCGGCAGGTGCTGCCGCGACGGGAAAGGATATCGATCAGCCTGTCAGTGAGACTCCAGGTGGCAAGGACATGATGTTGGAGACCTATCGCAACTTCATTCAGCTACCCACAGCACAGGCTGCCTACTCGGCGTTCGCTCGATCCGTCATGGAGACCGATGGCGCCGTGGCTGTGTATTGCGCGGCAGGAAAGGACCGAACCGGCTGGGCTGCTGCCTTCCTTCAGAACTTCGCAGGAGTCGATGAGGCCACCGCAATCCAGGAGTATGCGAAGAGCAATGTGTTTCTCGTTAGCAGGTATGGTCCTCGCATTGAAAGTGTGCGCGTGTCCGGTGGTGACCTTGAAGCCTTCAAGGCTTTGGTCAACGCGAATCCTGATTACCTCGCCGAAGCTTTCGCATTCATGCGTGCGCGTTACGGCAATATCGAGGGCTACATGACGAATGCATTGGGATTCTCGCAGGCAGAACTTGCGGCACTTGAGGGTCGCATCGTTTCCGAAATCTGAAACAAGGACTCATGCGCCTAGGCACGATCGAACCGCCGGTCAATTCATTAATTGGCGAGCGCAACTCCACTTATATCAATCGGAGGAATTGCTCTACGTCTAATTAGGGTGCGTAACTGGTGTTGCGGGGGGGGTAACCTCTAGTCGCCAAAAGGTATTGTGCAGCAACAAGTATTCGGTGTAGATTCTTGTGGAAAGAGTTCTCTGTGAGACTCCGCGAGTGCGCACTTGCAACGTATGTGCACCCAAATGTCGCTTACGTACTGAATAACGAGCACAAGGTAACGAACGAATAACGAATCGAACTTGGCTCTATCTACAAGACAGCCGTTGGTGCTCTCATAACGGTATTCGACCCGTCTTCGCGTCTGCGATTGACGAACCTAGGAGGATTGCATGCACGCTCAGATTCGTGTCCGACGCCGTTCAGCAGCAGTTGCTGCTGGCGCCAGTGCGTCGCTACTGCTCGCCATGATCGCAACAAGCGCAGGGGCGGCTCCAACGACGCCGCCAGGCCTGGTGAAGAACAACGCGTCCTGTCCGGCTACTCCGGGTGTCTCGCCTACCTCGGTGACCTTCGGCTGGGTCGGTCCCAAGACCGGAGCTGCTGCGGCGAACTACCTCTTCTCCTCTGAAGGTGCTCAGTTGCGCATCGATCAGGAGAATGCCAAGGGTGGCGTCAACGGTCGCAAGATCATCTTCAAGGTCTATGACGATCAGTCCAATGGCAGTGGCCAGATCACGGCCGTGCAGAAGGCCATTCAGTCGGACAACGTCTTCGGCATGACCGCCCAGACCAACATCACCTCGATGTACCCGACGTTGAAGGACAACAACATCCCGGTCACTGGTTTCTCCAACCCGGCCTTCGGCACCGATCGCAATGCTTTCGGCAACAATGGCGCGACCCTCTCCTCCAACCCAGCCCTCGCCAGCACCGGCGTGCTGGAGAAGCTGAAGCAGCAGGGCGTCACCAAGATTGCCAACATCAACCACGTCAGCACCGGCGCCTCGGCTTCGGGCAACGCCACTGCAGCGCTCATGCAATATGTGCCGGGCCTGACCCAGGTGCTGCGTATCGCTGATGAGCCACAGGGAGCGCATGACGCGACCTCGACCGCACTGCGCATCAAGCAGTCCGGTGCTGATGGCGCGATCATTGTCGGCTTCATCGACGGTGGCATCTCGATCATGCAGGCACTCAAGCAGCAGGGAGTCACCCTGAAGGGTGTCAGCCTGGTGGGTCTGTCCGACCCAGCGGTGCTGAAGAACACCAATGGTGCGCTTGACGGAGTGCTCGGTACGAACTACGGCACTGTGCCAGTAGGCGTGCCTAACAATCCCGCCGTTCGCACCTACGCAAACGGAATGAAGGCAGCCGGGCTGAACCCCTATTCCTCGGCTGCTCCGCAGGGCTTCCTCGGTGCTGACCTGTTCATCACCGGACTCAAGCTGGCCGGCAAGTGCCCGACCCGTGAATCCTTCATCACCAACCTGCGCAACTTGACCAAGTACAACGGCCATGGACTGCTCGCAGAGACGGTCTCGATGAAGGGTCCTGGCTTGGTAGCTAACGGCAACCCGGCGCTCTGCACCTGGTACATGATTGCCAAGGGCACCGACCTCACGCCCGATTCCAAGGCAACCTGTGGTGCCAAGATCATCGACACCTCGACAGGCAAGGTCGTCTACGGCGGCTAGTCAGCAATCGATCGAGTGACTGTGGCGGGTGTCCTTGGACACCCGCCACTTTCACGCACCGCAGCGGCGAAATGTCGTGTCTGACCTGAATAGCCGATTTGCCGAAAATAAACTAGTAACGATGCAATAACGAATCGCATTGCCTGCTATCCACCAGTGCGACGGGATGTTGTCATGGACGTATCGCATCCGTCCGCGCGAATTTCGCAGGACGAACTAGGGAGGTCTCAATGCACGCCAATAATCGTGCCCGACGTACGTCGGTCGCACTCGCAGCAGGGGCAAGCGCTTCGCTTCTGCTCACACTGATCGCAACAAGCGCCGGTGCTGCTCCAACGACACCGCCAGGCCTCGTGAAGAACAACGCATCTTGCCCGGCAACTCCGGGTGTCACGCCCACCTCGGTCACGCTCGGCTGGATTGGTCCCAAGACTGGTGCTGCTGCAGCGAACTACATCGGCTCTTCGGAAGGTGCGCGGTTGCGCATCGACCAGGAGAATGCCAAGGGTGGCGTCAACGGTCGCAAGCTGACTATCAATGTCTATGACGATCAGTCCAACGGCAGCAGCCAGATCACAGCTGCGCAGAAGGCAATCCAGTCCGACAACGTGTTCGGCCTGACGGCGCAGACGAACATCACCTCAATGTACGCAACGCTGAAGGATCAAGGCATCCCTGTCACTGGCTTCTCCAACCCGGCATTTGGAACCGACCGGAACGCCTTCGGCTCCACGGGTGCCACGACCTCGTCCAACCCAGCCATCGCCAGCACCGGAGTGCTCGAGAAGTTGAAGCAACTCGGTGTGACCAAGGTTGCGAACATCAACCACGTCAGCACCGGTGCATCAGCTTCCGGTAACGCAACCGCTGGTCTTATCCCCTTCGTAGGTGGTTTGACTCAGGTTCTGCGCATCGCTGACGAGCCCCAGGGCACCCACGACGCCACCTCCACCGCATTGCGCATCAAGACCTCCGGTGCCGATGGCGCGATCATCGTCGGCTTCATCGACGGTGGCATCTCGATCATGCAAGCACTCAAGCAGCAGGGAGTCACCCTCAAGGGTGTGAGCATTGTGGGTCTTTCTGACCCGGCAGTGTTGAAGACCGCAAACGGCGCACTCGAAGGTGTGTTGGGTACGACCTACGGCTCCGTGCCAGTGGGCGTGAATTTCCGCTCGGTGAAGACCTTCGCATCAGGTATGAAGGCTGCCGGACTGAACCCCTACTCCTCTGGTGCACCTATGGGCTACCTCGGAGCAGACCTGCTCATCAAGGGACTCAAGGTTGCGGGCAAGTGCCCAACCCGTGAGTCGTTCATCTCCAACCTGCGCAACGTCACCAACTACGACGGTGCAGGCCTGGTTCCTGAGAAGGTCAGCTTCAAGGGCCCGGGACTCATGCCAAACGGTAACCCGGCCAACTGTGGCTGGTACCTCACTGCCAAGGGGACTGATCTGGTTGCTGACGCCAAGCCAACATGTGGGTCGAAGTACATCGACACCACCACTGGCAAGGTTGTCTACGGCGGCTAGTCCTCAACAGAATCAAGAACTGTGGCGGGTGTCCTTGGACACCCGCCACAGTTCTTTGTCTTGCAGCTACTTCATGATCACGTCTTGAATGAATGGGGATTCAATCACCTGCCCGAGCACGCCGAGATCGGCACCAAGGCGTGCCGCTACTTCTTGAACCACCCGAACGTCCTTTGCAACAAACCTACCGGCTGCGGCTGCGGATTGCTCGAGAGATCCGCTGGCAGCAATCATTTGCACTGCGCGACTGTTGCCACTGGCATGGGGAAGGGCAGCAAGGAGCACAGCTTCGGATACACCGATTTCCTTGCCCAGTCGCAGAGCGTCGGCGGCCAGGCCGATGTGTGCAGTGAAAAGAGCGTTGTTGATGAGCTTCACGCGCTGGCCGTAACCAACTTGACCAGCGTGCACGATCACCTCGGCGTAGGTATCGAAGAGCGGGCGGACGAATTCCAGGTCGTCATGCGTTGCTCCGATGAACAAGGTGAGCCGGCCGGCCTTGATGTCTATGGGACCACCGCTCAAGGCGGCATCAACGACGCGTATCCCTTTCATCGCAGCCTCACGAGCCATCGCTTCCAGGGTCAACGGATCGCAGGTGGTGTGCACGATGATCACGCCGCCAGCTGGCATCTCCGCGATGAGTCCGACTTCACTGAATGCGACCTCGTTGACCTGCCGATCTGTGAGAACGCAGATATACACAACATCAGATTCGCGAGCGATCTGCATGGTCGAACTGCTGCTGCGAATCCCTGACGAAGTGAGTTCCTTGGTCAGCTTTCCACTGCGATCAACGACATAGGGATCAAACCCTGCCAGTGATAGGCGGTGGACGATTTCAATGCCCATTTGACCCGTTCCAACGAATCCGATGCGCACTGCCGCTCCCTCATGCCTTCCAGTGCGGGTCGCGACCAAGGAAGGCAACCAAGTGTTCGACTGATGTGTCAGTTGTTGAGACTGGGAATTCCTCGGCAAAGAACTTGTCTGGTCCGCGGTATTCAGGCTTGAGCATTGACTTGCCGACAGCAAGCCCAACGATGGTCGCGGCAGCGCTGTCGAATTCGGCAGTTGGGTCCGCACCGGCTTTGTAGGCATTGGGGTCAACTTCTGACGGATTGGAAGTCAATCGTCCGGCGAAACCGTTCGACCAGCCCACCAAGTGATTGATGATGTCCTCAGCGGAGAATTCCGAGCAGGGTGTTTGCAACTGCAGTTGCTCTGCTGTGACGCCAGAGATGATCGCTCCCGTTTTGGACAGGCTGTCTTCGAGCAGGGCAACATCATTGGAAGCCATTTATTGAGGCTACTCCTGTGTCCTGGCCTTGACAGGCTGGAATTTCGTCAGTTAAATACAACCAAATGGTTGTAGATATGTTGAGCGATCGTGAAGTGGATCGGCTCTTTCATGCGCTAGCCGATGCCACCCGCCGGGACATCGTCCGCCGCGTGATGCGCGAGGACTGTTCAATCTCCCAACTTGCACAGAGCTACTCCATGAGCATGACTGCAGTTCAAAAGCATGTGATTGTCCTGGAAGGTGCTGGTCTGATCGCCAAGATCAGGCAAGGACGTGAGCAGCGAATCGTGGGAAACCCCGACGCGGTGAAGAGCGCGCAAGGCCTACTTGATAGCTATGAGCAAATCTGGCGAGACCGATTCAAACGGATGGACGAATTGCTGGCCGAATCAATAACAGGAGGCAAGAAGTGACTGTCACCAAAGTTCTCAAGGATCCATCGACCTGTTCAATGACGGTCACTGCTGAATTCGATGCCCCACTCGATCGAGTGTGGCAACTGTGGGCCGACCCGCGTCTACTTGAGCGTTGGTGGGGACCGCCGACCTATCCCGCAACCTTTCTCAAGCACGATCTGACGGAGGGTGGACTTGTCACCTACTTCATGACTGGCCCCGAAGGCGATCAGCCTCGTGGATTGTGGCGAGTAGTTGAAGTTGCGCCACCGCGACTCTTGGTTGTTGAGGACGCATTCGCGGATGAGACTGGTGCAGCCATTGCTGATATGCCTGTGACACTCATGCGCGTAGATCTGACCGAACGTGATGTCGGCGGCACCAGCGTGTCCATTCGTTCGACCTTCGCATCGGTTGAAGCAATGGAACAGCTCGTTGCTATGGGAATGGATGAGGGTGTGCGCCAGGCCATGGGTCAGATGGACGCCATCCTGCTCGATTGAGCACAGAACTATCGACAACTGCCGCTAGCGTGACCATATGGGTCTTGCGGCAGCTCGTCGAGGAGTAGCACCAGAGATCTACGAGGCCGCGGATCGTCGCGTATTGGATATGCCCGGTCCGGTCTGGACTATGGCGATGTGGTTCGGCGCATCGGCGGTAGTGGTCGCTTTCTCGCTCATCTTCCCTACGCCACCGAATGAAGCTCTCGGCCTGCGGGTCTTCGCCATGATCTATGGCTTCAGCGTTGGCGTTGCTTTGATCATCATGCGCAGCCGCACGCCGATGCTGTTCATCCATGTGCAACTGGTGATCTACATGCTGCTTCTCATCCGACTCACCACGACGGCCGGCACTCCACAAAGCGCGGTGACCTCCGCAATGAACCTCATCGTGCTCGCGGTCTACGTGGGTTGGTGGATTCCGCGACGAGTTGCGGTCATCTACATGGTCCTGGCGGATTTCGGCCTGCTGTTCTCCTTCTGGCGCACTGATCGACTTCCCGAGCTTGCTGTTTCTTGGCTAGCAATCACCGGGCTTTCGATTGGACTCGTGATTGCCTTCGGTGCCCTGGTGTGGAACATGAAAGTCCAGCTGGTAACAGATCCGCTCACTGGTTTGCTCAATCGTCAAGGACTTGGCGCGCTCATTGAGCGTCGGGCCCAAGTTGTTGGTGAGCTCGCGCCGCGCGCGCTCATTGCATTGGATCTGGATCATTTCAAGACCATCAACGACCGCGATGGTCACCTCGCTGGCGATAGAACCCTGGCTGCATTCGGCGCTGCCCTCAGCGCGGAGCTTCGGCCGCAGGACATCGCATTTCGTGTTGGCGGTGACGAGTTCGTGGTCATCCTTCCAGGAACTTCCATCGCCGATGCCTACGCTGTGGCACAACGCTTGCGAGAGGCTATGACGATCGACTGGTCATACGGCATTACCGAGTGGCTTCTTGAGGAGGAATTCAGTTCCGCTTCCTCACGCGCTGATGCGGCGATGTATGCCGACAAAGCAGAACGCGAACGCAGCTCGCCACCGAGGCCATGATTCTCGTCGCTGGCAACACTCGTCAGTGATCGCGACAGAATGCATCCATGAGTGAGCAAGTCGCGCGTACCGCAATCGCGCTTGCGCTGCTGCTCATCGCAGCGCTAGCCGTGATGACCGTCGGCGGTCTTACGTACCGGCGCGAGTTGGTGGTTGCATCCTTGCGGGCTCTTGTTCAACTGACCGTCGTTGCGCTCGTGATTGCGTGGATCTTCAATCACTCCGAAGGCGCGTTTCTCTATCTCGGATTGATGCTGCTCGCAGCTTCGTACACCTCGAATCGACGTATTGGTGGTGATCGGCGCGATTGGCTATGGCTGTTGCTTGCCATCTTCGCCGGAGTTGCCGCAACCACTTCGATCGTTGCAATCACGGGCGCGATCGACTTCAGCCCCCAGGCACTCTTGCCATTCACTGCTCAGATGATCGGTGGCGCGATGAGCGCAGCGTCATTGTCTGGTGTGCGGCTTCGCCAAGAGGTGCGAACGCACTTTGCTGAGTTTGAAGGCTACGTGTCCTTGGGCGCGAGTGTCCGTCAGGCAGGCAGGGAATTCTCAAAGCATGCTGCGGAGCAATCCCTGTTCACTTCACTTGATCAGACAAAGAGCGCTGGTTTGGTGACTCTGCCAGGCGCCTTTGTTGGGTTGTTGCTCGGCGGTGCCACACCACTGCTTGCTGCACAGATCCAGTTGCTAGTGCTGATTGGCCTGCTTCTCGCGCAGAGCATCACGAGTGTGATGACCACCCGGATGATCAGTCCATTGCAGATACCGGATGTGCACAAGGCCGCCCGTGCCGTCACGGCCACGCATTGAGATGGCCATGAGCGCTGGCATACAGCCACCCAATGATTCTGGCTTTCGACTCGATAAAGTCAGCGTCTACTACGGGTCGGAACTCGCCGTTGGCGAAGTAAGCATGGCTATCGCAGAACATCGCATCACTACATTTATTGGCCCAAGCGGGGCGGGCAAGACGACACTGCTGCGTGCACTGAATCGCATGAATGATCTAGTCCCAGAGATCCGAACTGAAGGACTCATCGAATATCGCGGCCAAGATCTCTACGGTGCGACAGTTGACCTCATCGGCATTCGCCGACGTATCGGCATGGTGTTTCAAAAACCTAATGTCTTCCCCAAATCAATCTACGACAACATCGCATACGGCCCTCGCCTGCACGACAGGACAGGGGAACTCGATGAGCTTGTACGGCGTTGTCTGGAGCGGGCCGGACTGTGGCAGGAGGTCAAGTCGCAACTGTCAAAACCAGCGATGGAACTGTCCGTTGGCCAGCAACAGCGCCTCACGATTGCCCGGTGTCTGGCAGTGAATTCTGAAGCGCTCCTCATGGATGAGCCCAGCGCCTCTCTGGACCCAGTTGCGACTCATGCCATTGAAGAATTGATGGCGCAACTCGCTATTGACCACACCATCGTGCTCGTCACGCACAACCTTCAGCAGGCGCTGCGTGTTTCAAATGATGTGGCCTTCTTCGAGGCCGAGCATTGCGGCCAAGAGGAACGGCATGGCCATTTGGTCGAATACGGGTCAGCAGACCAGGTGTTCGCTGACCCTCAGGATGAACGCACGAAGGTCTATCTCGCCAGCAGCTAACTCGTTAGCCCTCAATCAGCCAGGACACGTCAAGGGTGACGCTGACCTTCGTTGTGCCGGGCTCGATTGGCGTCGTCACTTTCTCATCGGGGGCGGCATTGGCCATGGCGATGGGAGGTGGAGCATTCGATGAAGTCTCCGTCACCGATGCAACTGAGCCGAGGCTGAATCCGAGAAGTTCGGCGTATTGCTCGGCTTGTGCGCGAGCAATCTCAACAGCTTGCGCGCGTGCCTTCTGCGAGGCGGCGGCCGGGTCGCTGACATAGGTGCTGACTGAATCGATGCTCACCGAATTGCCACCAGCAGTGACGATGGCATCGAGGCTTGCGCCGGCTTGGGCGAGATCGCGCAGGGTGACGGTCAGGCTCTGCGTTGCCTGGTAGCCGTTGAGAGTCTGCGAGCCGGTGGATGAGTAGCGATAGACCGGACTGACGCTGATGCTTTGCGTGGCGATGTCTGCGCTGTCGACGCCGGCATTCTTGAGGGCATCCAGCACCTTCACGGTGGCTGCGGCCGTGGCACTTTGTGCGGCAGATGCAGAGTTTGCATTCACTGAGGAGACGGTGAGCGAGGCCTTGGCGGCGTCAGGGGTGACCTCGGTTGATCCGGTGGCCGAAACATTCACCGTGCGTAGTGCGCCACTGGGTTCGGCTGAGTTTGAGGAGCAGCCACTCACAAGGATGGCGGCGGATGCGGCAATGGCTGCTAGGCCAAGGAGAGCGCGTCGATTCATGCATCAATAGTGGGTCAAGGCCGCCGGCAAACAAAGCAGTGTCCGGCCCCGAGCGGAGGAGATTTCCCGTTGACCGAGGCCGGACGCCTGAATTAGACAGTTTTGATGAGGGTTTGCACCATCGCGCCCATGTCTGGGTTGCCAGCGAGTTCTGGATGAGCGCGCTCAGCGTGGAGCATGACGTGCTCGATGAGCTCGTCCTTGTTCTCTGTGGTGAAGCTTCCCGGGCATGCAGCGCCGGTGTCAGCACATGTGAGTTGGTAGGCCATGACAATCTCCTTCGTCCATCGGTTCGTGCCGGGCGGGATTCCACCGGGCCGCTTACACAAGAAGGACGAGCGAGATGAGCCGAAAAGGACAACTCGCCCGAGAGTTCTTGGGAAGATTTCTCAGACGTGCTGATCGAGCATGACCGGATTGCCGTCGGCATCTAGGGCAGCCAGGCTCGCCGGGCCAATTCTATTGCAGTTCCTCTATTAGACGGTCAGTTCCGCGGGCACGGTTTCAAGCACGTTGGCGATGGCGTTCATCAGTTCGCGGGCGCTTGCTGCCGTCATCTCAATTGCGACGCGCTCGCCTGTTGTCGATCGTGGATTTGGTAGATCGATGTTCAGGGTGTGATCAGCTGACGCATGTACGGGATGGTCGAAATAGACGACGGCATCGACTGCGGCAAACCAGTGCCCACCTGGGCCTTTTGCGCTGGCTTCAATTGGCGCGTGAACGGTGACGTAGGTGCACATCTCAGGCTCTCAGGTAGGTGGCGTAGAAGTCAGTGATGCGAGCCCAACCATCATTGGCCGACTCGAATCGGTAGGCGCTGCGGTCTGTAGTGAAGAAGCCGTGTCCGGTGTCTCCATAACTCACGAGTGTGTGGGTCTTTCCTTCGTGCACAAGAATTTGCTCGAGTTCGGCGACTTGTTCGGGGCTTGGGTACCAATCGTCTGCTCCGAACAATCCGAGCAGGGGCGCGCGCAGCGCTGGCAACTGTTCAACGAGGTTTGTCACTTTCAGCGGGAAGCGTTCACTCGGAGTGCCGGTGACAAAGGCTCCGTAGCAATCAACGACTGCGTCGACATCCACAGTGCAGCCGACGAGCACTGATTGGCGTCCCCCAGAGCAGTAGCCGATCACGCCCACCTTGCCGTTGGATGTGGGGAGTGCGCGCAGGTACGCGGCGGCGCCTGTGGCATCACCAACCAAGCGGTCATCAGGCACGCCACCGTTTGCACGGGCGACAGCAGCTGCATCGTCGGGTGCCGCATCTGGCGCTTCGCGCCAATACAGATTTGGGCACAGGGCGTTGTATCCCATGGTTGCGAATCTGCGAGCGATCTCCTTGGATCCGCGATCGAATCCTGGCATGTGGTGCACCACGATGACTGAGCCGCGGGGAGCGCTGCCCTCCGGCACGACGAGATATCCCTGCACCTGGTCGCCATTGGCTCCGGTGAACATGATGAATGAGGCAGTAAGTGATTCAGACATGCTTGGAATTTATCGCAGCAACAGAGGGTTGAAAGAAATTCTTCGGATAGCGAACCTAGCCAAGCGGATGGACATCAACCTCGACAGCATCCGCGATGGGCGCAGTCTTGGCGGCTACTCGTTTGAAGTTCCAGAACATTGGCAATCCCAGCACGAGCAGTGCCATGGCCGCGAGTGGGAAGACTGCGCGAAAGCCGATATGTGCAGCAATGATCCCGCCCAGTGCCGGGCCCACCTGTCCAGATAGAGCTTGCACACTTTGATACAGGCCGAAGATAGAACTCAGCGCAGTAGCTGAAACCAAGGTAGGCAGAAGCGTGGCTGAACTGGTCTGCAGCACTCCCTGGAATAGCGACATCACCACCACCAGTAGAGCCAATGCGGCGACTGAATGCACGATGCCCATTGGGAAGAGGAACAGTGCGACGCCGATCGTGGCTCCCAGAAGGGCCAGTTGTATTCCGATGCGCTGAATGATGCGTCCGGCAGAGATGGCAGCGAATGCGCCCGCAGCGGCGATGCCGAAGAACATCAGCCCGATGATCACTGTGGTGTCACTTCCCGGGGGAAGCATCGTCACGACATACGGGGCCAGGATCGGTTGAATCATGGGTCCTGCAAAACTCAAACACAGTACGAGTCCGAGCGCGGCCCAGGTGATCGGAGCGCGCAGGACCGATCCGAATCCCTGCTTCTTGGCTGAATGTGCTGGGGCAAGGGCCCTCTTGGGCTCGCGAATCATGATCATCGCGACGATGGAGCCTGAGTACATCAGCACTCCAGCAACGATGAAGGTGGAGCGATAGCCGAGCGAAGCCACGAAACCAATCGCTATGACTGGACCGAGCGCCAGGCCAGCGAGACTCACGCCCTGCAGCCGTCCGATGGCCTTGGGAATGAGATTGCCGGGTGTGCCAGCGGCGATGAGTGCCATAGCAGCGGCAGCTGAGCCAGCCATGAGCCCGATGAACAATCGAATTGCAACGATCTGCCACGTACTGGTGGCCAGTCCCATCAAGAGCAGCCCGGTTGCGCCGCCCAAGCAGGCCCGAACAAGCATTGGCTTGCGTCCGTATCGGTCTCCAGCAATTCCCCATATCGGCCCGGAGATGAACGCACCCAAGCCCTGCGCTCCCACCGAGATTCCCGCCCACATAGCTGCCTGCTCTCCCGATGAGCCATCAATTTGCTGGATGTACAAGGGAAGGAAGGGATACGTGAATGAAAATGTCGATGTCAGAAGGAAGCTCACCAGCATTGCGGCAGCGTTATTGCGTTGCCAGCCCGGCGAGCCTTGGTCGTCCATGAGGTTCCGCATCCCTAAGTCGAGAGGAGGGTCTTGGGCAACGTAGCCGAACTCTCACGTCGACGCGGGGCATCCTTGATATCGCCTTATGAAGTCCTGCCGATCGAACGGGTCAACCAGTTTTTCGAGGAGAGGGCAGGGTCAGAATCAAGAGGCCTGCCACCGCCGAACCGATGGCGACGAGCATGAACGGAATCAAATAACCGCTGGAGAACTGGTGGGTAAGACCGATGTACAGGGGTGCGGCCGCGACACCAAGTGACGTGAACAGATTCGCCCGTGCAAACAGACGGGCATAGCGTTGCGCACCGAACAGATTGAGGATCCACAGCGGAATGAACACCTGGTTGTTGCCGACCGTCACACCCATGAGTACGGCGCCGATGATGAGTATGGGAAGGCTGTGAGCAAAAGCAATGATCGTGAGAGAGGAGACTTGGAAGACCGCCATTGAAAGACTGAGTATCTTCAGCGACACATGCGGAAGCACAAGTATGCCAAGGATTCTGCCTAAGACCGAGGTCGCAGCTATGAGTGAGACAGCAAGCGCGGTATTGGTGATGCCACGTTCAACACCCAGGGTGAGCATGTGAGTGATCGCCGCCACCTGCGACATGATCAGCAGAGCAAAGGCCAGGCACACTGTTGCAAATACGCGCGTTACTTGAGCTCCGGTGATCAGTGCGGGCATGACGACCGCATTGGCAGCTGCAGTTGTTCCTGTTGATGCCGCAGCCAACTCCTTGGCCTTGGAAGATTTGGCCACCGTGGCAACTGGGATGAGCACGACGAGCAGGACAGCTCCCATGGCAATGCCTGTTGCGGTGAGGCCCTGACCCTGAACAGCCGAGCTCACTATTGGTGCGAAGACGGCACCACCGACGCTGAGACCAGCGGCAGCGACGGCGAGTGGTCGTGCGAGTTTGTTGTCTCCGAATCGTTCGAGCACCATCGTCGAAGCGGGAATCATCGAAAAGCCAGCAGAGACAAGGCCATAGACCAGGTACAAGGCCCACAACTGCCAGGCGTGTTGAACTGATCCAAGCAGCGCCATACACCCGGCCGAAATGATCGCGCTCACTGTAATCACCTTGCGCAGCCCGAACCGCGGCAAGATTCTTGCCACGGGGATGCCACCGATGCCGTTGCTCAGCAAGAAGATCGTGGCGCCGGCCGATGCCGCAGTCAGAGAGATGTCGGTGTTGTCGATATACGCGCGACTGAATGCACCAAGGGAGTAGAAGCCAAATCCGGTATTGAGGGTGAGCATCACGAAGGCGGCAGCAACGATGCCCCACGCTCCGCGCGATCTAGCTCCCGATTCTTGTTCGTCTACCAGGCTCACGCCGTCATCTGCTTTGCATGGTCATCGATCTCGCTGAGCAGTTGAGTCTTGGTAGTCGAACTGGCGAAGGAAGCACGAGCTGATTCGCGAGCGAGTTCGGTGAGGTCTTGGGCGTTCAGACCAAAGATTTCGTGAGCGATGCGGTACTCCTTGTTTAAATCAGTGTCGAACATGCCTGGATCATCGGTATTCAAGGTGAGACGCACCCCTGCTTCCCGCAATTGCGGGAATGGGTGCTCGTGCAGACTCGCGACAGCTTTTGTGCAGACATTTGAAGTGGGGCACACCTCAAGCACGACATCACGGTCGACAAGTTCGACCATGAGTTGTGGGTCCTTGGCGGCCGCGATTCCGTGTCCGATGCGCACTGCATCCAGTGAATCGAGGCTTTCGCGAATGCTCTCTGGGCCGGTGGTTTCCCCTGCGTGCGGCACGCTCGCGAGTCCGATCGCTCTGGCTCGGCGGAAGACATCAGAAAAGGCCGAGCGGGGAACACCAATCTCGGGGCCGCCGAGACCGAAGCCAACGCTTGCCGCCGGCAAATGCTTTTCAGCCCATTCAATGGTGCGAAGCCCTGATTCGAGCCCGAGCTCACCGGGAATGTCGAAGATCCACGCGAGTTCAACGCCGAAGTGCTCGAGCACTTGCTGCCGTCCGTCGGTTAGAGCCTGCGCGAGCGCGTCAGGGGCGATTCCCACGAGTAAGTGGCTATCTGGAGTGACTGTCACTTCGGCGTATCGCACTTGCACTTGTTGAAGGTCACGTCCTAACCCGAACACAAGAGCCTGAACGTCATCAGCCGTACGTACCAATGCGTTGACTGCGATGTACACATCGATGAAGTGGGCGAAATCGGTGAAGGCGTAGAAATTGCGAAGTGCCTGTTCCGTCGTTGGAATTCCAGCCTCGGGGTGGCGCTGGGCGAGTTCAAGAACGGTCGCGACTGAGGCCGCGCCCTGTAGGTGAACGTGCAATTCAGCCTTCGGCAACCCAGAGATATACGAGGAGATCTCGAGGGGGGCACTCACTCTTGGGACCCTATCGGGGACATGAGGCATGATCGGATGTATGGCTGAGACTCGTCCTCGAATCGAATGGATGGACCTCGTCAAGGGCTCGGCGATCCTCGTGGTTGTGGGCTCACATGCCGTTATCTTGATGGAGCCGGTGACGCACGGTCAGTCCGCGCAGACGGCTTGGTCACTGATCCTCACCGTGCTCGAGCCCATGCGCATGGCGCTGTTCTTCATGATCTCCGGAATGCTCGCCACCGCCGCGATCACCAAGCCTTGGGGCAAAGTCCGCCGACGCACATGGGGGATGACGTATCTCTATGTGCTGTGGTGCTCGATCTTCTTCGCCGTTCTCTATATATATGCGCCGTTGCCATTCCTGGAGGAATTGCGCTGGGTGGTTCGCAATCTGCTTGTCGCCGGAAATGGCTACTGGTATCTCTATGCGCTGATCGTGTATTTCTTCCTGGCGCGAGTGACGCGGCGCTGGCCGATCTGGATTCTGCTGAGCATCGGAGTGGCGCTGAACTTGCTCAAGTCACCCCTGCTCGAGATCACTCGGGAGCACTTCAACAGTCTTGAGACTGGCTCGATGATGGTAAAGATTCTGATGAATCTGATGTTCTTCCTGATCGGCTTGCATTTCAAGGAACTGCTGACGCAGATCACCAGATTCGCAACGTGGCCACGCATTGCGACGCTGAGTGTGATCCTCACCATTGCCGGAGTCGTACGTTTCAAAGTCTCTTGGTTCTGGGAGCAGTCATTCCTGCCGGCATCGTTGCTGTTCATCTTGCTGGGGGTCATGCTGTCGTCCAAGCTCATCAACTTCGCCGGCCCACGCAACTTTGGATCCCGTATCGGCACACAGACACTGCCGATCTTCGTACTGCAATTTCCGTTCATGCTGATGCTGCAGCAGGTATTCAAGGACGATGACATTGCACTGTTCAATGGCTGGGTATTTGCGGTGGTATTCCCCATCGCGTTCACGGCGTTCGTTGTGGTCTTCGCCCTGTGGCTGCACCGCATTACGCTGAACAATCGCAGCCGCTACCTCTTTGAGATTCCTGACTGGGTCACTCGCGAGAAGAGCCGAGAGAGCACGACCGTGAACTCCTAGTACTAGTCAAGAGCCAGCAGCAGCTTGCCGAAGTTCTCTCCTGAGAACAGCATCGCAAATACCGACGGGAATTCCGCCAATCCACCGCTGACTCGGGTCTGGGGCGCTACCAGCTTTCCCTGCTTCACCCATTGCGCAAGCTGTACTCGAGCTCGCTGGTATTCAGATGAATAGTCGGAGACCACCACCCCTGACATTCGAGCTCTGCGCACGAGCAGGTTCATGTAGTTGCTGGGACCTGGGGGCCGTGTCGTGGCGTTGTACTGAGAGATCCCACCGCAGAGAACAACGTGGCCGTTCACGGCGATATTTCCCAGTGCGGCATTCAGCACTTCACCACCTACGTTGTCGAAGTACAGATCGATTCCTGTTGCACAGGCGGCAGCGAGATCAGCCGCGAAGTCACCCGATTTGTAGTCAACGGCAAGGTCGTAGCCGAGTTCAGCGGTGACTCGTGCGCACTTCTCGGAGCCTCCTGCGATGCCAATGGTGTGGCAGCCGGATAAAGCAGCAAGTTGTCCAACGATGGAGCCAACCGCGCCAGCGGCTGCCGAGACAACGACAGTGTCCCCAGCTCGTGGATTGGCATGAACAATCAGCCCAAAGTAGGCAGTGAGTCCTGACAGACCAAGAAGACCGAGATACATCGAAGCCGAGCCGAGTGCAGGATCGACCACGGTCACTCCTGTGCCATCGGACACCGCATAGGTCTGCGCATTGAACATGCCGACCACTTGCGTATTCACCGGAAATGTGGAATTGCGCGACTCGACCACAGTTCCTGCGCCCGTCGCGCGCATAGCGCTGCCGAGTTCGACGGCTGCGGCCGCGGCGGGGCTTTCGTTCATCCAACCCCGCATGGCCGGATCCATCGAGAACTCTTCGAGCTGCACCAAGAATTCCCCGTCACCAACTTCGGGCATGCTTGTCTCGCGAACTTCCCAACATGAGGAGTCCGGAAATCCGACCGGGCGCTTCATCAGCGCCAGGATCTGGTTCGTGTTCAGCCCAATACCTCGGGCAGATCCGCCGCGATCGTTTCTGGCGTTACATACGACTCGTAGCGGCGAATGACATGGCCATCGCGGCCAACCAAGAACTTAGTGAAATTCCACTTGACCTCATCGGTGCCGAAGGTCTGCGGGTTGCGCTCTTTCAGTGCATCCCACAGGCGTGGAATGACCGGCTGGAAATCGCCTGGATCTTCAGCTCGCAAGTAGACGAACAGCGGATCGGCATCCTCGCCATTGACATCGATCTTGCTCATGACGGGGAAAGCGACCTTGTAGGTCAATGAGCAGAACTCTTGAATCTCTTCGTCAGTCCCTGGCTCCTGCCCTCCAAATTGATTGCAAGGAAAACCAATGATTTCAAATCCCTTGCCCTTGTTCTCCTCGTAGTGAGCTTCCAGCGCTTCGTACTGAGGGGTGAGCCCGCACTTGCTGGCCACGTTCACAATCAGCACGGCCTTGCCGGAGTAATCGCTGAGGGCAATGTCGTTGCCATCGGCAGCCTTCACGGTGAAATCGAAGGTGTTTGTCACAGATTCCCCATTCGAGTGATCAGTCGCGAGATGCCTATGACGGTAGTCCACGACCGCATCTCGTACTTCGCTGTAGAGCAGAACTATATATGGCGGGCGTCAATTAAATTGTGCGAAACCTAAATCTTCTCTCAGCCACCGGACCCAGGGAGTGACGCTTTGCCAGCCGTTGACAATCCGATCCAAGGATTCGCGAGTGGCCAGCCAGCGACCTGGTGCGTGATGTCGACTAAGCGACAGGCTCCGCAAGCGCAGGAGATCAATGTTGGGGTGATCCTTGGAGTAGCCCCGAGGCGCGGTCTTCAGGCTGGATTCATCGGCAAGAGTGAATCCCTGGGTTGCGGCATCAGCGAGCAGGCCGCGAACCATGGAAGCCCCCTTTTCGGTCGCCACGATCGACCGAAAATGAGCGATCTGGGTTCGATCGAGTTGGTGGCTGCCGCCGTTGACGAGCATGCCGTCAGCATCGATCCGCAGATAGAAGATCGCCAATTCTCCGGCATTGGCAACGAGCGAAGCGTGTTCGTTCAGCGGAGGCAGTTCGGGCCAGAATCGGGTGTTCCGATACGGACGGAAGACCTTGATCGGTGCGTACTTGGTTTCCAACTCGCTGGCCAGCGCCTTCAGTGGCAGTGCCACTTGGGAGTCATAAGTGGCGCGATTCGCCTGAAACCACTCACGATTGTTGTTCTTCTCAAGCGCGAGATAGAAATCAATCAAGCCTGGTCCGAATCCTTGGAAATCAGGCACTTTCAGGATCCTGGCCAGCTTCCTCAATGCTGGCCAGCATTCGATCAACGGCGTCTGCTGACCACTGCTCGTCTTCGACAGATGCATCGTGCACATTTACGGTGCGAATCTGACCTTGCGGAAACCACAGTTCAACCTTGCGGCCACCTCGCGAGAATTGAACGAGTCCCTTCCATGTGTTCTGATCTCGATCCTCGCGCCAGGAGACGAGTTGCCCTGCGTAGACCTCGCCTTGAAACTGCACGAGTACTGGACCAGGTTCCACGGACACATGTAACCACTGAGTGCTCATTCAATTAGGGATCTCAGATCAAGGCTTTGAGTTGGATGTGCATGCGTTGTCACCGAACACCGTCGATCTGGTCTATTGGCGCGCATTGCCCACTCTTGCAGTCGCTCGTTCTACGGTACGTAGGTGGCGAACACATCCGATGGCTCTGATTCGGCGGTGACCATCGCGGAAGCCGTGCCGGGCAAGGGTTTGGCGGCCGGTTCGATCGGGCTCGCTGGTGCGACTGCAATGGGCTTGGCCTCCACGGCGCCGGTGTTCTCGCTGGCCGCCACCATCGGATTCGTTGCTGCAATTGCCGGGGTGAAGGCACCAGCCTGCATGTTGGTGGCATTCATCCCAATGCTGTTCACGGCGTACGCGTATCGCGAGCTCAATGCGGCGGTGCCCGACTGTGGCACGACCTTTACCTGGGCGACAAAGGCCTTCGGCCCGTATGCCGGCTGGATGGGCGGCTGGGCGGTGGCCGTTACCGGCATTGTCTTTCTTGGAAATGCTGCGGAAGTCACCGGCCAATACCTCTTTCAGATTCTGGGCATGGGCGGCTTGGTAGGCAACCGATTCGCCGTTGCCTGTGTTGGCGTGGTCTTCATTTTGGTGATGTCCTACATCGCCTATCGAGGCATCAATATTGCCGCTTGGACTCAGATGGTCCTGGTGGCACTGCAGTACATCGCCATGGCGATGCTCGCAGTCGCTGCATGCGGGGCTGTTTATGTCACTCACAGCAACCCCGCGTCACTCAAGCCAGAACTTGCTTGGTTCAGCCCCTTCGGAATGCAACTGGGAGATTTTGTCCAGGCCAGTCTGCTGTGTCTGTTCATCTACTGGGGCTGGGATGCGATCTTGGCCATCAACGAGGAGACGAAAGACCCGAAGAAGACTCCGGGCCGGGCTGCACTCATCGCGACTGTGATTCTGTTGGTGGGCTACTTGTCGGTGACTACTGCGGTGGTGGCTTACGCGGGCCTGGGAGACACGGGGACAGGTCTGAACAATCCGGCCATTCAAAATGACGTGTTTCACGCCATTGCCCTGCCGTTGATTGGCCCCTGGGGAACGCAGTTCATCCTGATCGTGACCTTGCTCTCGGCAGCAGCGTCAGCTCAAACCACGATCCTGCCCACGGCTCGAGGAACTCTTTCGATGGCTACCTACAAGGCGCTGCCTCACCAGTTCGCCCGTGTGCATCCCAAGTACATGACGCCTGGCTTCTCGACATTCGTCACGTGTGCGATCGGGCTGTCGTACTACGTCGTGATGTCGATCATCTCTGACTCTGTCCTGCAGGACACCATCCTGTCGATCTCACTCGCCATTGCCTTCTACTACGCCCTCACTGGATTCTCATGTGTCTGGTATTTCCGCCATGAGGTCTTCACGAGTTGGCAGGCATTCTTGGTGAAGTTCTTGCTGCCCCTGCTCGGCGGATTGATGCTGGCCTTTGCTTTCGTTGCCAGTTCGATTCAGATGTTCAGCCCCGACTACACCGGGACTGATATCTGGGGCATCGGGAGTGTGTTCATCATCGGCTTGGGATCACTCGCGGTGGGCATTGTGGTGATGCTGTTGTGGCAATTGCACCAGCCAGAGTTCTTCCGCGGCGAAACCTTGCGCCAGGACACTCCAGTACTCGCGCCTGACGCATAAGCCAATGTCGGTGGTTCACGACGGTGATGGCGAAGCCCTTCGCGTCTCCAAGTTGTGTCTGCAGCATCGCAGCGGCACTTCCTGAGAACGATCTAGCCGAAGGTGAACGCGTAAGCGGTGACGCCGGGAGAGAACTTCAATGTCAGGAGCGCTTCTTGAGCCGAGCCCTCGCTGAGCGTGTACAGCGTTGGAGCGACATCTTCGAGCGCTATCCGAATGTGAAGGTCGTCTCTGCGGAGAGCGGGATCGGTTGGGTCCCATTCATGCTGGAAGCCTGCGAGTACCAACTCGATGAGATGGTCACGACCAAGGAGGAGCGAGGCTTACAAAAGCATCGACCTACGGAGTACTTCCGCAGCAACGTCTATGTCATGAGCTGGTTCGAGCGATCAGCAATGAAGATTCTTGATGACGTGGGCGTGGACAACGTCATGATTGAGACGGACATCCCGCATCCGACCTGTCTCTTCCCAAACTCTCATGACCATTTCGCAGATGTCATACGCGATCTGAGCCCTGAGGTTCGGCGGAAGATCGTGCAGGACAACGCTGCTGGCGTATACAAGGTCAAGCTGTCGCAGTGAAAATCGTGAAAGGGCGGGAGCGAGAGCTCCCGCCCTGCCACACTCAATATCGGATCGCAGATGCATGAAGGAAGGACGGATCATGGCCACCATGCCGCGGGTCGCAATTGTTGGAGTCGGGTACTCAACCATTGGACGCAATACCGGTTTGAGTCTGGACGCACTCACTGCTCAAGCAAGTGTTGCGGCCATGGAGGATGCGGGGCTGAAGCCAACCGACATCGATGGCGTCGTGACGCACAGCTTCCCTGCCCAGTTCGTGTCGTCTACGCACACGGCTGCCAACCTTGGAATTCCTGATCTGGCCTTCTATTCAGGCAACTGCGACGGTGCGGCATACAGCGTCGCGGCCATGCATGCGATAGCTGCAATCGCCTCTGGTTCTGCAGAGACGGTACTCACGATTCGCACCGTCCATCGTCGGGGTGCGGCAGGACCGACTCTGGACATGGTCGATGGCAGCGCCAAGATTGATGGTCCAGGTCAACTCGCAACGCCATACGGCGTTGGTGGACCCTCGTGGGCTGCCTTCTACATGCAGCGACACATGGCCAAGTACGGCAGTACCGAAGAGGACTTCGGCGCCATGGCCATCGCGCAGCGTAAATTCGCGACGAACAACCCGGCGGAGGCATTCCACACCGACCCGTTGACCATGGATGACTACATGAACTCGCGCTACATCTTCGCGCCGCTGCATATGCTCGACTGTGACTACCCGGTCGACTCATCCAGCGCTCTCATCTTCACCACCGAAGAGCGCGCAAGGGATCTCAAGCAGAAGCCGGTGTTCTTCGACTCCTGGGCCAACGGCACCACAAAGGAGTCCGACTTCAGTCTCGTTGAGGAGATGACAAAGTCCTCGCCGTGGATGGCGTCCCAGCGGATGTGGAGCCGCACTGACCTCAAGCCGAAGGATGTTCAGACGGCAGGCTTATATGACGGCTTCACGTTCATTGCCATGCAATGGATGGAAGCTCTCGGCTTTTGCGACGAAGGTCAAAGCGGCGCCTTCATTCGATCAGGTGCAACAGGCGTTGACGGCTCGCTGCCCACCAACACCGATGGTGGCGCGTGCAATGTCGGCCGGCGTCACGGAGCCAACTTCTTCATTGAGGTCACGCGTCAATTGCGCGGCACCGCGGGCGATCGAGCGCTGCCGAACAATCCGAAGGTCGGCGTGGTGAGCAACGCAGTTGGCGGCTTCGCTGCCTGTGCGCTACTGACAGCTGAGTAACTGACCGACGCTACGCAGCCTGGGGATATATCCGACGCGAGTCGACGGGTCGACGCCATTTGGTTGATCGCCGCCAGTACAGATAGGTGACCAGTCCGATGGGGATCGGCACCAAGAAGGTCGCCAGCCGGTAGAGGACGACTGCGGCCAGAATCGCGGTTTGTTCAGATTCGGGCAGCCGGTAGCCGAGAACAGCGACGAGCACTATTTCAGCGACTCCAAGCCCACCCGGAGTCGGAATGAGGAGTGAGGCGAGGATCACGCAGCCATATGCCAGGACGATCGTCCACCAGGAGATGGTGTCGATGCCGAGCCCCTGCACCCGGCAGGCAACCCCTAGTACCAAGCAGGCAGTCAACTGCGAAGCGATCGTCGCAAATGTCAGGCGCATCCAGCAAGTACGCAGACTCTGGATCATTTGTGAGCGGAATCTCGGGAGTTCAGTGGTCATGTCCGGTGGCTTCATCCTTTTGATGATTTTGCGCGCGAAGCGCAGAACGGCGTTCGTCCATCCACCGAGCCTGCGAGAAAATCCCTCGCTCCGAAGAATCAGGCCGAGGATGATCGCTGCGAGCACCACAAGTCCAAGGAGAAGCAGCGCCCACCAGACAAGGTTCTCTGGCGCTGGTCCATAGATCGAGACCGCTGCGAGCGAGACGGCGAGCAGGGTGAACTTCGTCATCTGCGACCAGACACCGGTAACGATTACTTCGGATGTGATGTCGTCGAGTGCGAAGCCCCATGAGCGCAACATCGCGAAGTTGAGGCCCGTGGCGATCGCTCCGCCTTCGGGCACCGTGTTGGATAGTGCAGCGGACGCAGTGTTCGTCACGGCGGCTTCGCGTAAACGCAGACCGCGGAGGACCACAATGAACGGTGGCCAGTTGGTGAAGAGATTGAAGACGCCCAAGAGACTGATGACGACGACCTGCGGCCAGGTGATCAGGGCGAGCGCGTCGCCAGTGTTCTCGGCACCTTCCATCTTGCTGAACAAGAACAGCAAGGCGATGATGACGACGCCGTAGGAGAGAAGGCCCGAAAGAATGCGGCGAATGACGCCTTTCGGCCGATCCTTGGGTAGACCGGCGTCACCAATGTCGTCGTCATCGACCGGCTCTGGCACAGGAGAACTATCCGGAGTCGTCACGATCGGAATTCGACCACAGATGTGGATGTGGCATCTAGTCGCCCCGCCGCGGTGATTGCGTGCTACTGCTTGTCAGTTGTAAGAGCAGCACAAGATGGACTTGCTTCAAACGCTTTGCCGATTGCTGCTGAGCGATCCTTGATGGCAGCGTCGATCGCCTTGATGTTGTCGATTGCGGCTTGGCCTGCCTCAGCAGCCGAGCTGCCCACGCTCAAGAGCGCGGATGCAAGGTCGATGCCGGATGCATCCTTCAAGCCGGCGATACTGGTGCCCAACGCAGCGACGGCAGAATTCAAGTCGTCACTCGACTGCTGGATTGCGGTCGCATTGGCGCCCGAAGTATCGGTGTCAGGAATTGTGCCGACAGTTGTCGCCAGTTCCTGCCCGGCTTGTTGGATCAGAATGAACTGCTGTGCGATAGACGTCTGAAGATCCGTGCCGCCCGATGTCACAGCCGTTCCGATGTCGGTAATTGAACTCTGCAAAGTCGAGGTGTCAGTGCACACCTGATCCGCCCATGCGATCAACGCCGCACTTGGTTCGGAGCCGCTAGTAGCTGAAGAACTCGCTGTTGGCTCTGTGCTGGTGGAACTGCAGGCAGCCAGTAATCCGGCAGCCGCAATGACAACGAGCATCCTTTTCATCGCGCGCTCCAATTCCTGAAACTGGTGGGTCGAACCTACCAATGTCAGGAAGGAATATGTGATGTGAATACAGAGACATTTGCAATCCTGAAAGTCCTGTTGGGCACGTCATCAGCGAACTTTGCAGTCGACGTGCCCAACTTCAATGGACTAGCTGTTGATTCGTTAGCGACTCAGATCAGAGGGCGCGGGAGAAGATTGCGTCGATCTCTGCGAGCTCGCTTGCGCCGATGGCCATGGCACGTCGGCGGTCCCACTCCTTGCGAATGTCGCCATTCTCAGTGGAAGAGTCCTTGCGATGGAACATTGATGTGATCTTCATGGAGTTGTGCTCCTTTACTTGTGTACGCCGTTGCTTGGCTTGTGGCCTGCAACCGCGTACGGCCTTGTTTGGTGTCCCAATTGTCTCATTAGAAAAGTGCACTCTTCGCAATCAGGACGTGTCCTACGTCACGGTCGTGTTTCGACTATGAAGAGATAGAAAACATTGGCGTACAACAAGTTTTCGTACTCGGCTATTCCACGAGGGGAACAACGTTCTGTTATTGCAGAAGCCCATTTGAAATGTTTACAAAGAATCGCGTGATTGTTGCTTTGCAGCACGAGTAGTTTCCAGCTGCGAAAGACGTGCAGTAACTGAGGAATGCACGTTTCTGAATGCAAACGATGGGAGCAACCGTGTCGCGTGACGCAAGTTTGTCAACAACGCAATATGTCGAACTTCGAGGCAATCGCTTCGCATATACGCAGCGCGGGAGCGGTCCTGTTGTCATCAGTGCACATGGCCTCACTTCGAGCCGTGCGAACAATCGAATAATGGGCCTGAGTGACTTTTCTGAAGTTCTGGATGCTGGCAGGCAGTTGATCTCGTATGACGCACGAGGGCACGGTGAGTCCTCGGGAACGCGAAACGCCGAGGACTACTCGTGGGCTGACTTGGCCAAGGACATGCTCGCGCTGGCAGATCACTTCTCACCTGATGCGCCCGTTGTTGGCATTGGCTCGTCGATGGGCACCGGCATCTTGTTGCACGCGGCATCTCAGCGGCCAGATCGATTTGCCGCGTTGATTCTCACCGCTCCGCCGACAGCGTGGGAGACCCGAGCTGATCAGGCTGGCATCTATCGCCAAATGGCGGATCTTTTTGAAAGTAGCGAGCCAGATGCAGTCGCGGCGCTATTCGCCCAAGCACCTGTATCAGTGCCGCCTGTCTTTGCCAACGTCCCCGGCTATCCGGCTGCTCCGGACATCAGTTTCGAATTGTTGCCGACTGTGTTCCGCGGAGCCGGGCTCAGTGACCTGCCGCCGCTGGCATTGCTCTCCACCCTTACCCAGGCCACATTGATCCTGCCCTGGGCGGGCGACCCTGGACATCCTGTGGTCACGGCCCAAGAACTGATGTCGGCCATGCCGAATGCCCAGTTGCATGTGACCGACACTCACGAGGATCTGTTGACCTGGGGGCAGCGGTCAGCGGCTTTCCTTGGGAGCCATGACCTCTAAGGCAGTTGATCGGACAGTATGCGGTGGTTATTGCTTGCTTGCCATTGAACCCGGTGGACTACTGATGAGCAGTGCACGGATCTCCTCTTGTTGTTCGGTGAGGCGATCGAGGCGAGCGAGGAGTTCGGCATGAGCCTGGGGCGCTGCGGGGGTGGCTGCTGATTCGCCTTCGGCCACTTCAGGTGGATTGGACTCATTGGGACGTTTCACAAACCACGAAGCGACGGTGGCGCTGATGGTTCCGATCAATCCGATGCCCACCATCATCACGACTATCGCGATGAGTCGGCCGGTCGGGGTCACCGGCGTGTAGTCGCCATAGCCGACGGTTGTCGTAGTGACTACCGCCCACCAGAGCGCCGTGCGAAAACTGGTGATAGTCGCGTCCGCGGCGTCCTTCTCCACCTGCCATTCGAGAAATGAACTGACGAAGACAACAACAATGACCAGACTGCCGATGGAGCCGGCAATCTTCTCGGTGCTGACGGAGGCAAGACTTTTTCGCAGTAGCAAGAACACGCGAAGAATTCGCAGCATCGGCAGCAACACCATGAGCAGATCGAGCTTGTGGGTGGCAACGAATGCGCTCTTTGGCTTTGAACAACTCAATCGCACGAAATAGTCGACCGCGAATCCAGCCCAGACAAGCCAGGCGATGAGATCAAACGCGAGTGTTATCCCGCTCGATGCATCTGGCAGCGACCAGATCAAGAGAAGATCGATCAGGAAGACCACTGCTAGTGCATCAAGCAGTCGAGCCGTCACGCTGACCCAATGTTGGCCCTTGGGCGTGAGTGTTGGAGTCCTCTTGGCCATGGCTCATCTTGTTGCGAATTGATGCCTGCTTGTGTGAGCCACGCTGGCGGTGCGCAACTCCGCTAAAGTCCGGAACATCAACTAGCAGGGGGTAAGCGCAATGCAACTAGGCGATGTCTTGTGGAGCCTTTTCGTCATCTTCTTCATGGTCATGTACTTCATGGTCTTCTTCATGGTCATCTTCGACCTCTTCGGCGATCACACCATGGGTGGCGGAGCCAAGGCAATCTGGGTGGTTGCCCTGATTCTGTTTGGGCCCTTCGCGGTTCTGGTTTATCTGATCGCACGTGGCAACAGCATGGCCGAGCGCCGCAAGGCAGCGATGGACAAGGCTGAAGCGGCTCAGAAGGCCTACATCCAGCAGGCCGCCGGCTCTGTGGCTGCACCCGCTGATCAGATCGCCTCTGCAAAGGCGCTGCTTGATTCAGGCACGATCAATCAGCAGGAGTTCGATTCATTGAAGGCCAAAGCACTGGCGTAGGCCTGATGAAAGTTCGACAACAATCTTTGGGGTGCTCGCGATTACGCGGGCACCCCAGGTTGTTTCTTTCGAGAGAACCATGTGGCGCGCAATGTGTCTGCAGTTGCGGGCGGCAGTGTTCAGTGAAATGTGCACCGTCAAGCTGGTGCGAATCAACTCAGGGTGTCCTACGCTCCGAGGCATGTGTTGCGTCGTACTCGTACTCGGATTCCTCGGACCTCGGCTCGCACTTCTCTATGCCTGGATCTTTACCCCTCGAGTGAGCGACGCCTTTTCCGGCAACTTCTTCTTGCCCCTTCTTGGGTTGCTGCTCCTGCCTTGGACTGCACTGGCCTACTGCGCGGCTTGGTCGGTTGCTGGTGGCGTCAGTGGCATTGGCTGGTTGGTCGTCGCACTTGGCTTTCTATTCGACATCGGCTCCTATTCGAGCCGGTCTGCCTCACAGCGCATGCAGGCATCGCAGTCCTGACTCTGCGTTGATACCTTCCCTATCGTGAGCAAGGGACGGCTAGAAGCATTCAGCGACGCAGTGATCGCAATCCTGATCACGATCATGGTGCTGGAGCTTCGCCCACCTGAGAGTGCTGATTGGTCGTCGCTTGAACCGGTCATTCCTGTTTTTCTCACGTATGTATTGAGTTTCATCTACTTGGCCATCTACTGGAATAACCATCACCACTTGCTCCAAGCCAGTACCAGGGTCACTGGCGGAGTGCTGTGGGCGAATTTTAGCTTGCTGTTTTGGCTGTCGCTCTTCCCGTTTGCGACGGGTTGGATGGGCCTGAACCACTTCGAGCCTATTCCGACGGCCGTGTATGGCGGGGTTCTGATGATGGCCGCGATCGCGTTCTACCTGCTGCTTATCGTCATCATTCGCGCTCAAGGTCCTGAGTCTGAAATCGCCGCTGTGCTGGGGAGCAATCTCAAGGGAAAGATCTCACCCATTATTTATTCCCTTGGCATCGTGGTTTCGTTCTTTCAACCTTGGGTTGCGGTTGCACTCTATGTCGTTGTTGCTGGTATGTGGCTCGTGCCCGATCGCAAGTTGGAGCGCGCTTTCAACAGTTAACCGAGATTGACCCAGCTCATCCGCGTCACCTGATGACAGAACCAGGAATGGGTTACCGGCTGGATCTCAAGGCTTCAATCGAGTCACCGGCTCACTGTTCGTTACTGGCGTAACGCAGTACTCGCAATTGCCTGAGGTTTACGATCGATCCATATTCTGAGCCTTGGATGGATGTGCCTATTGATGATTCGCCTGCTTCGCCGATTTCTGCAGCCCTACAGGCGAACACTGATAGTCATCATCGTGTTGCTGTCCATTCAAGCCCTTGGACAGTTGTATTTACCAAACCTCAATGCCTCAATCATCAACAACGGTGTCCTCAAAGGCGACACGGACTACATCCTGCGCACGGGCGCCTTCATGCTCCTGGTTACTGCCGTGTTCACGATTGCGGGAGTCGTCGCGGTGTACTACAGCGCGCGAACGGCAATGCGGTTTGGCCGTGATGTCCGCCGTTCAATATTTGAGAAGGTTCAAGGCTTCGCTTTACGCGAGGTGAATGAATTCACCGCGCCATCCTTGATCACGCGAAATACCAACGACGTCCAGCAAATCCAGATGCTCGTCATCATGGCATTGACGACGATGATCTCGGCACCCATCGTTGCCATTGGCGGGGTGTTGATGGCCATGCACGAGGATCTGCGCCTTTCGGCCCTCTTGCTTGTCGTCATCCCCTTGCTTCTCTTGGTCATCGGATCAATCGTGCTGCGGGCCGTCCCGCAATTTCAGGTCATGCAGGAGCGAATAGACCGGATCAACCTTGTCCTTCGCGAGAACCTGTCCGGCATCCGCGTCATTCGCGCATTCGTCCGCAATCGCTATGAGCGCGAGCGCTTCGCGGAAGCCAATGACGCGCTCACCGCGACCTCTCTTCGAGTGCAGCGCCTCTTTGCTCTGATGATGCCTTCGCTGTCCTTGATTCTGAACCTGGCAGTAGTCGGCGTGCTGTGGTTTGGCGGGCAACTGGTCAACGATGGTTCCCTGCAAATCGGCAACCTCACGGCGTTCATCGCTTACGTCATGCAGATCCTGACCTCAGTGATGATGGCAGTGATGATCGTGGTGATGATTCCGCGCGCGGCAGCATCGGCCGAGCGCATTCAAGAGGTCTTGGATACCGAGCCGGCAATCGTCGAACCCGAGCATCCCGCGCAGATCGTTCCCACCATTGGCCTTGTTGAATTTCGTGATGTCGATTTCCTCTACCCAGGAGCCGAGCAGCCCGTTCTTCAAGGAGTCAGTTTCACCTGCAGGCCCGGTCAAGTCACGGCCATCGTTGGCAGCACAGGCGTTGGCAAGACGACTGCTATCAATCTGATGTCGCGTCTCTACGACGTATCGGCAGGACAAGTGCTCGTCGATGGCGTTGATGTGCGCGAGCTCTCCTTCGAATCCCTTTGGTCGGCCTTTGGCGCAGTGCCGCAGAAGGCATTCCTCTTTCGAGGAACCATCGAGAGCAATCTGAAGTTTGGAAAGCCTGAAGCCACAGAAGAGGAGATGTGGGCCGCATTAGAGACGGCGCAGGCTGCAGATTTCGTGGGCGAGTTGCAGGGCGGTCTCCTAGCCCGGATTGATCAAGGCGGCGCGAACCTTTCGGGAGGACAACGTCAGCGCATCGCCATTGCGCGAGCGCTGATTCGCCGACCGCTCATCTACATCTTCGATGACTCCTTCTCGGCTCTGGATTTCACGACCGATGCTCGCCTGCGCAGCGCTTTGAAAGAGCAGACCACCCATGCCACCGTCATCATCGTTGCCCAGCGAGTGAGCACGGTGATGCAGGCCGAGCAGATCATCGTGCTTGAGGATGGCCAAGTGGAGGGCATTGGAACCCATCAGGAATTGATGGCCGAATGTGAGACCTACCGCGAGATTGTGTTCTCCCAGCTCAGTGTGACGGAGGCAGCATGAGCGGCGGTGGGCCAGCAGGCCCGATGATGCGACGTCCCGGCGGTCCACCCGGACCAGGAGCAATGGCGCCGGAGAAGCCAAAGGCCTTCGCGGCATCATTGAAGCGTCTGGCCTCGCGCCTCCTGCCTGAGCGGCTGCAGATCACCGCAGTCTTTGTATTGGGATCGATCAGCGTGTTCTTCGCTGTGCTTGGACCCTTCCTTCTCGGGCAGGCAACCAACGTGGTCTTTGACGGCTTCCTTGGCAATCAGATTCCCGCGGGTCTCACCAAGGATCAAGCCGTTGCTGCCCTGAATGCCTCGGGGAACTCAGCACAGGCCGATCTGCTCGCCTCCACGTCTGTGAGTCCCGGCGTTGGCGTGGACTTCACACAGCTCGGGCGCATTCTCGCGCTGGTGATCATCGTGTACATGTTGAGTTCGGCGTTCATGTACGTGCAGGCCTTTCTCATGGCGGGCGTTACGCAACGCACGATGTATCGCCTTCGCGAGGAAGTCGATGCCAAGCTGGCCCGACTTCCGTTGAGTTACTACGACCGCCATTCGCGGGGTGATCTGCTGAGCCGGGTCACAAACGACATCGACAACGTCTCGATGACTTTGCAGCAGGCGCTCACTCAGACGATTACTTCACTTCTGACTGTCGTTGGCGTACTGATCATGATGCTGTGGATCAGCCCGATTCTTGCGCTGATCTCCTTGCTGACGGTTCCGCTATCCTTCTTTGTGACCATTGCTGTTGCACGCAAAGCGCAACCGCATTTCTCGCAGCAATGGAGGTGGACAGGAACCCTCAACGGACATGTTGAAGAGATGTACAGCGGTCATGAACTCGTGAAGGTGTACGGGCATCGATCTGAGGCAATCGCCGATTTCAACGCGGCCAACGAGAAGATGTACGAAGCAAGTTTCAAGGCGCAATTCCTCTCTGGCATCGCGCAGCCAGCCATGCTGATGATCTCGAACTTGAACTATGTGCTCATCGCAGTCGTCGGCGGCCTTCGAGTTGCCACCGGCGCAATCTCACTCGGCGATGTGCAGGCATTCATTCAGTACTCACGCCAGTTCACGATGCCGATCACGCAACTCGCGGGCATCATCAATCTGATGCAGTCTGGCCTGGCCTCCGCCGAGCGGGTGTTCCAAGTGCTCGATGAAGAGGAAGAGATCCCGGACAGCACCACGCCTTCGACCATTGAGTTTCCTCGAGGACGTGTGGACTTCGAGGACGTGACCTTCAGGTACAAGGAGGACACCCCGCTGATTGAGGGTCTTGATCTCCACGTCGAACCTGGTGAAGTCGTGGCAATCGTGGGCCACACGGGTGCCGGCAAGACCACCTTGGTGAATCTGCTGATGCGCTTCTATGAACTCAAGGGCGGGCGAATTCTCCTGGATGGGGTTGATATTCGTGATCTGACCCGCGATGAGTTGCGCAGCACTTTCGGCATGGTCTTGCAGGATGCGTGGTTGTTCACGGGCACCATTCGCGAGAACATCGCCTACGGATCATTGAGTGCGACAGATGAGGAGATTGAAGAGGCGGCTAAGGCGGCCTATGTCGATCGCCTGGTGCGCACCCTTCCGCACGGCTATGAAACCAAGCTCGATGGTGAATCCTCAAATGTCTCGGCAGGCGAACGCCAACTGCTGACGATTGCTCGAGCATTCCTGGCGGATCCGGCAATCCTGATCCTTGACGAAGCCACAAGCGCAGTCGATACACGAACTGAGGTGCTTGTCCAGGAGGCGATGGCCAGGCTTCGTCACGGGAAGACCGCCTTCGTCATCGCGCACCGGCTCTCAACGATTCGCGATGCCGACACGATCCTGGTGCTGGATCGAGGACAGATTGTTGAGCAAGGCAGCCATGAAGAACTCATGGCAGCCGAGGGTGCCTATCACTCTCTGTATGCCAGCCAGTTCGAGAGCGCAATCCCGGATGTTGCGTAGATCTACTGCGCGCGCCATAGCGCTGCTTGTGTGCGCAGGCCTTGGACTGATCGGTATCGAATCGGCGAGCGGTCTGACGGCCTCCGCAAGCCCATCAACGAGCTCTCCCACTCTTCACGTTCAATATGCCTCCGCAGCAGGCACGACATTTGCTTTCGCTCAACTTGGCAGCGGGCCTGCGCTGATATTGCTCAATGGCACTGGTTCGCCGATGAACGAATGGGATCCAGCGCTGCTTGCTGCGCTCGCGAGGTCACATCGAGTCACGGTGTTCGACTACCCCGGGATCGGACTGTCTGCGCGAGCGCCTTCGAAATGGACTTTCTCCAACGCTGCCGACTGGGTGGCTGCCTTCGCCAAGGTGCTATCGCCCAAGGCCCCAGTTGATGTCGTGGGCTGGTCGATGGGCGGTTTCATTGCCCAGCAACTCGCGATCCGCCACCCCGAAGTGGTTCGGCAACTCATCCTTGCTGCAACGAATCCTGGCGGACCGCAGGCGAAGTTGGGGCCGCGATGGGTGCAACAACTGGACAGCGCATCCCAGGAGAGCGACAAGGCGTATCTGCAAACGAACTACCCGCATTCAACTGATGCGCAGGCCGCGGGACGGGCCTTCCTGCACCGACTCTCCACAGCCGTTGAGTCCGGTGCGTATCCGCCTGAGCAGGTACCTGCGGCCACTTACAGGGCGATGGTCGCGGCTGAGGATCCTTGGCTTCGCAGCGAGGCCAACTCCCGCGCTCTTCGAACATTGAGTATCCCCACGCTCGTCATCACGGGCGCTTCCGATGTCGTCACGCCAGCGGCCAACAGTCGACTCCTTGCGCGAATAATGCCTGGAGCACGATTGGTGTTGGTGCCTGGCGCGGGCCATTCCTTCCTCTTTCAGAATCCGCAACGCACAGCCCGGACATTCGATGCCTTCTTGGCCGCCTCGCCAGTTGAAGTAGTGCGTCAGCCGAGCGGACTCCATTGCCGACTGAACCATCGTTGAATCCGCTCAGCCCCGAACTGCGCTTTGTCATCCATCAAGGCACTTGAGGGACCAACGAGATCACCCTGAGGTCGCTCACCAGGACGAAAAACTACGTCGACCTTTGCGACCTCGAAGTCACCGAACTCCAGGTAGCAGATGCCGCGACCGTCGTACTCGCTTGTCGGTGCTTGCCTGTCTATCGTCGCGATGATTCGCTCGGCAACCACCACCGCCTGGCCTTCAGAGAAGACTCCGGCCTTGGGAGTACCGATGCTAGTGACGTCTCCGACTGCGTACACATTCGGATGCGCGGTCTCAAGGGTGAGCGGATCAACCGGTATCCAGCCGTCCACAGTCATGCCGGATTCCGCAACGACCTTCGGCACTTGGTGCACCGGCACACCAAGGAAGAGATCGAATGGGAGTTCCTCCTCGTTGCTGAGCTCAACTGTCTTGGCATCAGCATTGAGACCTTTGACAACTCGATCCGGTACCCAATTGATACCGCGCTCAGAGAATGCTTGAAGGATTGCTTCAGAAGCTTCTGGTGAAGGCGGAATCGGCACGCCGAAAGGCATCACCAGTGTGATGTCCGATACCTGGCTCAAACCCCGGTCCGAAAGGAACTCGTGCATGAGAAGCGCAGTTTCACTGGGCGCTGGGGGACACTTGAACGGTGTTGAGGTGACACCAATAACGACCCGACCACCTTTGAAGTCAGCCAGCACTTCGCGAAGAGCAAATGCCCCTGCGACGGTGTAGAACTCGTGACCAACTTCTGCGAGTCCTGGTGTGGCAGAGATATCAAGGTTGGCACCCAGAGCAATCACCAGAATGTCTGCCTCAAACTCGCCCGCTGTTGTCGCAACACGACGTTCGTTGGGATCAATGGAAGTCACGCTTGCTGACACGAACCGCACGCTCGGTTTCACGATCTCGGAGTATGGATGCCGAACATCACATCGAGCTTGGAAAACCCAAAGACGAAATATGGGCTGTGATCGATCAGCACAATCTCGACATTGCTTGAGCAGGCTTCAGAAACGAGAGTTGCGATTTCCAGCCCGCCAAAGCCGGCACCGAGAACGACCAAGCGCGTGGTCATGGCAGGACCTTAGCCCGGAAAGTGCACGCTTACGAGTGCTGTCGCGCATTGAAGGCATCCACTGCGTCCGCGAGGTTTCCGTACATGCGGTCGGGAGAAATCTGGCTCATCAAGCCGTACTCCTGCAGTGTTGTACTCAGCGCCGAATCCGCTCGAGCCAGAGCAAAAGTGATGTTTCGGGCCTTCAAGAAATCGAGAAGGCCGGCGACGGCTATCCCAGCGGAATAGTCAATATCGTCCAGTGACGAGGCGTCCAGGATCAGCCATTCGACAGGAGCAGGGGCCGAATCGATCAAGCGCTCCACATCATCAACGAAGGAGTTCGCATTGGCGTAGAAGAGTTCAGCGTCGTAGCGAAAAACGATGAGTCCAGGCTGGCTTTGGACCCCGGGAGCACTCGTGACGTAACTCGGTTCGCCGCTGGGACTGATGCTCACGACAAAGTCCTTGGGCTTGTACTGACGACGGACGATCTCCAAGATCGAAATGGCGATTGCAAGGATGATCCCCTGCTCCACTCCGACGGCACAGACGACTACAGCAGTGAGGACTGCGATCACGAACTCACTGCGGCGGCGCGAGGCAATCCGCTTCAATCCCGTGATGTCGATGAGGTCCACGCCGATTAGAAACACGATCGCGCCAAGAACAGCCTTCGGCATATTGGTGAGCAAGCCAGTGAAAAACAGGGTGAAGAGCAATGCGATCAAGGCCATAGTCAGATTGGCGACTTGCGTCTTGCCTTGTTGACCATCGAGGATCTGGGTCTTCGTGGGGCTGCCGTTGACCACGAAGGTTCCGCTGAGACCAGCAGCGAGGTTCGCGCCGGACAGGCCGAGGATGTCTCGATTGATGTCCACTCGATCGCCGTGCTTCATCGCGAAGCTGCGAGAGGTGTTGCGCTCTGGGCGATGATGAGGATGAAGCAGGAGAAGGCGATCCCCACGATGTCGGCCATGTTCGACATGCTCACGCCTTGTGGCAGTCCAATTGGTGGGAAGCCGCCCTGCACAGCCCCAACAACATCGATTCCCTTGGAAGCGGAGTCGAGCACAGTAGAAATACTGATGAGATTGCGGACTTCTGCTCGGTCAACTACAAAGTGACCTTCCCGATCATGGGCAAGATTGATGTCAACGGGCCGGACGCCGACCCACTCTTCACCTATCTTCGTGCCGAGGCGCCCGGTGACTTCGGTCCACAACATGGCGGCATGTTCGACCACATCTCCAAGAACTATCCAGAGCGAATCGGCACCGACGAAGTCAAGTGGAACTTCAACAAGTTCCTGGTCGGCCCCGATGGAGAGGTCATCAGGCGTTACGAGCCGAGCGTGACCCCAGCCCAGATCAGTGAGGATCTTGAGAACTACCTGAAGTAGCGCACTCGAGCCCTCTCACAACGCGAATTGGGTGGGTCCGTGCTGCGCGGATCCACCCAACTGCTATTTGAATGGTGAATGCCGACTCTGTGATTCCTCGGTGATTATCCTCAAGGTGAGCTGCGAGTGTGCGAACGCAGTTCTCGGTCTGCGAGTTATGAAAGCAACGCTGCCACCGGTCGCAGCGCATATCCGAAGGCTTCGGCAACAGCCGTGTAAGTGACCTCACCAGCGTGCACATTCAAGCCGAGCGCTAGTGAAGGATCCTCAGCCATAGCCTTCCGCCAACCTTTGTTGGCCAGATCAATCGCATACGGCAGTGTCACATTTGTCAGCGCGTATGTAGAGGTGTGCGGCACAGCCGCGGGCATATTGGCGACGCAATAGAAGAGTGAGTTGTGCACTCGAAAAGTGGGAGCGGCGTGGGTGGTAGCACGGGATCCCTCGAAGCAGCCTCCTTGGTCGATTGCAATGTCGACAAGAACTGAGCCTTGCTTCATTTGCGCGACCAGATCATCACTGACGAGCCTCGGTGCCTTAGCACCGTGCACGAGCACAGCGCCAATCACGAGGTCGGCATCGATGACCGCTCGCTCGACCTCGAAGGCATTGGAAGCAATGGTCTGCATGTGCCCCTGGTAGATCGCATCGACTTCACGGAGTCGAGCAATATTGCGATCCAGCAGCAAGACTTCTGCTTGCATGCCGAGTGCGATTGCTGCTGCATTCATGCCGGCTACCCCTGCGCCAATGACGACCACCTTCGCGGCATAGGTTCCTGAGACGCCACCTAATAGCACCCCTCTGCCGCCACTGATGCTGAGCAGCGCTTGCGCACCCACCTGCGGTGCAAGGCGGCCGGCGACCTCTGACATTGGTGCCAGCAACGGCAAAGTGCCGTTGGGCAACTCGACCGTCTCGTATGCGATGGCCGTGCAACCGGAGTCGATGAGGGCCTGAGTGCACTCGCGCGATGCCGCCAGATGCAGGAATGTGAAGATCATTTGGCCAGATCGAATCAGCGGGAACTCGCTGCTGATTGGCTCTTTGACCTTGAGTACCAGTTCGGCCTGGCCCCAGACATCTTCCAGCGATGAGCAGATCTCCGCCCCAGCTGAAGCAAACTCGTGGTCAGGGATCGATGAACCGTCGCCGGCACCAGATTCGATGATGACTTCATGCCCGTTGCCTACAAACTCATGGACTCCTGCGGGAGTGATCGCCACCCGCAACTCCTGGCTCTTGACCTCTCGAAGCACTCCGACCTTCACAGCATCCTCCCTAGCGAGTTCAACTGATTTTAGGCCTGCTTATGCTGTTCGCGTGATTCATGGACTGCGCCGCGTGATCTTGTTCGATGGCGACTGCCTCACCTGCAATCGGGTCCTCACCTTCATCGCTGCACGGCTCCCGCATGAGATTGAACTTGCATTCGTGCCGCTTGAATCGACTTTGACAACCGAGTTGCTCGTCTTCCATCCCAAACTTCGTGAACGCGATGCGGTGATCTATTTGGATGACTACGCCTTGCTCCATGGCGCGGCAGCTGTTGAGCGAGTGCTCTCGTTCATCCCTCGATGGCGTATCGCTGGGCAAGTGCTCGCGGTGCTTCCGAACGCGTTGGCCGAAAGCGCATACGACGTTTTCGCCTCGAATCGATACCGATGGAACAAGAGACTGACGGCCTGTGAAATTCCCAGCGCGCAACTCTCTGCGCGTCTGGTCGGTTAGTAGTAGTCGTAAGTCCCACCTGGAGACGTTGCGCCGCCCGGCGCGGATCCGGAACTGGACGATCCGGTTGACTTGATGGGAGCCCCGCTCGGAGCAATGACCCACCACAGTCCACCGGAAGCGTTCATGCCCTGACCATGAGCCTGACCCGCTGCCGTGTCTCCGCTATAGGTGTAGGCCGGAAGTCCGTTCACGGCGAGTTGGGTCTTGCCGTCGCTGCGCTTGATCACACTCAACTTCGCCTTGACATCAACTGAATGGCCAAGTGTCTTCGCAGTGGCGAGCACGGGTGGCCACGCCTGAGCGCAGGCGCCATTGCAACTCGACTTGCCAGCGGTATCCGCGGCAAACAGATAGATGGTCTTGCCCTTGGCATTGACCAAGACTTTGCCGACACTTGTGGTTCCCGTGTGCACTGGCTGCGAAGCGGCAGTCACGCTCGCCGTGCCAGCAGCCACGAGGCCGATCGTGAAGGCCAACGCTGCCACAGCCTTGATTGGACTGAATCGCGAAGTGCTCATGTTCTTCTCCCGGATGTCCGTCAACGTTTAGATCGCCTATTCGGACCCCGCTGCCACCAGGGGTTGCTCTCGACGGTAGTTCGACTCTCACTTATCTGTCAATGATCTGCGCCAATTGTGGCTCCAATTCGACATGAACTGCGACCCTCGAAACTGACGGGTCCTCAAGATGCCAGACTGGGTGCATGGCTGAGGAGCAGGTAGACGAGCAGCGCGAGAAATTTCGCCAGGCGCTCGAAGCGAAGAAGAACAAGGGTCGGAGCAATGGACAGGGCCCAACAGGCACAACCGGCGCCGTGAAGGACAGCTCAAATCGAGCTGGTGGCAAGCGGGAGCATCGCCGCAAGAGCGGCTGATTTATCGATTCTGGGGGACTCGAAGGTAGATTTGTCCCCTATGGAAACCAGCCGGCCACGCATTGAGTGGATGGATCTGGTCAAGGGCACCGCCGTCTTGGTCGTGGTGCTCTTCCACTCGGTGAACCATATGGAGTCCATCACCAAGGACGACAGCGTCTCAGCTGTGTGGTTCACCTCGATGAATGTGCTCGAGCCAATGCGGATGCCGCTATTCTTCATGGTCTCCGGAATGCTCGCAGCCGGTGCCATCTCGCGTCCTTGGCGGCGCTCTCGTCGACGTACCTACGGAATGACCTACCTCTACATCCTGTGGAGCGCGATCTTCTTCACGGTCGTAGCTCTGTATGTGAACTCAGGCTTTGTCGCTGCGATCAGCCAGTTCCCTGGTCGCTTGCTTGTCGGCAGCAGTGGCTATTGGTATCTCTACGCGCTGCTGCTGTATTTCATCGTCGCCAAACTGCTTTGTCGTTATCCGGCGTGGATCATCGTGGCGCTTGCCATCGGACTGAATCTATTGAGAGCTCCAGTTGCGCAGTGGAATCGCGATTTCATGGTGAATCTCGATGCGGGGTCAGCGATGACCTCAATCGTCACAAATCTGGTCTTCTTCCTGATCGGCGCGTACTACAAAGAATTGCTCGCCCAGATCACGCGGTGGGCATCGTGGCTTTGGGTCGCAGGGTTGTTGGTGCCTGCCATTGCGTACGGCATTTGGCGAAGTGCGAATTCATCGACTTGGGAGCTGACCTATCTGCCGGTCTCACTCCTTTGGATTGTGGCCGGCGCGATGGCGGCGTACCTCCTGGTTCAATGGGAAGCGCCGCGAAAGTTCGGTACCTTCTTTGGCGCTCGCACCCTGCCCATTTTTGTCGTGCAGTTCCCCTTGCTGATGTGCTTGTCTTCCTATCTGCACAACAACAATCCCGCGTATATGCAAAATGCCATCGTCCAAGTATTCTTTCCCGTCGCGATGACCTCGATGCTGGTTGGGGCAGCTCTGATCCTGTACTGGGTGACGCGAAATAACTTCGGCAAGTACTTGTTTGAAGCTCCTGGCTGGGTAGTGCGTGAGCCAAGGGCACTCAAGCAGGAGCATGCATTGCTGGAGTCGAATTCAGATAATGCTCAAGACCTATCGAATGTCCATCCGTAACTGAAACTGCTTGCGCTCATCTGCGTTGTGCCAGTCTTGCTTTCCACACGAATGAGGGAAGGCTTCACATGCGAGTAGTCGGTGTTGATGAGTTTGGTGGACCAGAGGCTCTGAAGGTCTTTGAAGTTGCCTCGCCTGAGCCTGGTCCGGGTCAAGTGCGCATCCGCGTTCACGCCGCAACGGTCAATCCCACGGACACACTTTTTCGATCGGGTGCCCAAGCAGGCAACATGCGCAAGACAGAGCCGCCTTACATACCTGGCATGGATGCCGCTGGCGTGATCGACGCAGTCGGGCCCGAGAACGATGGCCGGCTTTGCGTTGGCGATCGAGTTGTGGCGTTGGTGCTGCCAGGTGGCTCTCGTGGTGGCGCTTATGCAGAGCAGATCGTTGTCCCTGCCTTCTCTGTTGTTGCTGCGCCGAAAGACGTCGATTTTGCAGCGGCGTCGACACTGCTGATGAATGCGTTGACCGCGAGGATCACTCTTGACCTGCTGGGCCTGCATGAGGGACAGAGTTTGGCTGTCACTGGTGCTGCCGGAGCCTATGGCGCCTATGTTGTCGAACTGGCTTTGTCGGAGGGGCTTCGTGTGATCGCCGATGCCTCGCCCAAGGATGAGGAACTTGTCCGGGCACTTGGTGTCTACGAGATCGTCCCTCGCGGCGACGCAGTTGCTGTGGCCATTCGTACCCTGGTGCCTGAAGGAGTGGATGCCCTTGCTGATGGTTCCCTGCAAGGAGCACTCGTTCTTCCGGCAATTGCCGATGGCGGCGGATATGCCGTCGTGCGTGGTTGGAACGGCGATGTTGAGCGCGGAATCACCGTCCAGCGTGTGCTGGTAAGCGCAGAGTCGAAGAACACTGCTGCATTGGAGAGGCTCGTCCAGCAGGCCGATGCTGGGCTGCTGACTCTTCGGGTTGCGGACGTAATTCCGGCAGCCGATGCAGCGCAGGCTCATCGCCGCCTTGAGGCTGGCGGCGTACGGGGACGCCTCGTACTTGATTTTTCGTAGAACGAGGATTTTGCTGCCGAAGTGAGGCTTGCGACAGCTTGCTGCGAGGAAGTACGGATAAATTGCTGGGGAAGTGGGGTGTCGTAACCGCTCGATCTTGGCAGCCGTTCGTACCGTGAAGTTATGGCTATTCGTACCTTCGCGCGTCCTTTTGTCCTGCTGACCGTTTCCGCTGTGGCAGTGGTCGGCATCGCCTCACCAAGTCCGGCAGCAGTGGGTGATGACACCTCCTTTGCGCTGGCCGCTGGGGCAACTCCGTTCGGAACAGTGCTCGGGCCCGATGGCGCAATCTGGATGGCCACCGGAGCCGCAAACTCGATCGCAAGGGTCGATGCCAAGGGCACGGTGACCAACTACCCCGTGCCGACGGCCGCATCGGCCCCCCGCTTCATCACCGTTGGTTCGGATAGGAACTTGTGGTTCACCGAGCAAAGCGGCAACAAGATCGGTCGCATCACGACGGCAGGCGTCATCACAGAATTTCCAGTCACCACTGCAGGCGCCGAGCCATTCGCCATTGCACCGGGACCCGATGGCAACTTGTGGTTCACCGAGCAAAGCGGCAACAAGATCGGTCGCATCACGACCTCGGGATCGGTGACAGAGTTCTCAATTCCGACAGCGGCCTCTGTGCCCTACGGCATCGTTGCGGGCCCCGCGGGCAGCAATGACATGTACTTCACTGAGTCTGCTGGAGACAAGATCGGCAAGATCACTTCCTCAGGAGCAATCACGGAGTTCCCGCTGACCAGTGGAGCTCGCCCCTTTGGCATCTCCACAATCGGTTCGGCGCTCTGGGTTGCCGAGCACGGGATCAACAAGCTTGCTCAACTGCAGGGCACGACAGTTCTTGAACTGAGCCTCCCAGCTGGTACGCAGCCTCTCTGGATCACCCAGGGTCCTGGCCCCACCATGTGGGTCTCCTTCTTTGGCACCTCTGCAGCGGCAGTCTTCACAGCTGCGGGTTCTTTGCAAGCTATCTACCCGCTGGAGGCCGGATCCAAGCCCACTGGCTTGACTCAGGGCTCCGATGGCAACATCTGGGTGGCTGAAAGCGGAACTGCCAAGCTCGCACGTGTGTTGTCAGGCCAACTGCCGATTTCAGTAACAGCGCCTGCAGTAACTCCCGCCGGCGTTGCTGTCGGTGCGACGGCGAGCACGACAACAGGCACCTGGGCATACGAGCCAACGAGCTTCCTCTATCAGTGGCAACGATGCACGGCGAACTCGACTACGAGTTGCACTGTCATCGCTGGTGCCAGCGCGGCTACGTATGTGGTGACGACGGCTGACGCAGGCAAGTACCTCCTATCCAGCGTCGCGGCGACAAACCTCAATGGCTCAGTGACCGCTGTGAATAGCGCTCCGGTTCAGGTTGGCGGAAGTGCGACGCCGTCGCCGACCTCGTCGGCCACCCCCGCGCCCTCGACAACTGCAAAGCCGACGGCCAAGCCGACTGCAACGTTGTTGACGATCGCCGGTCCGGCGGTCATCAATCGCGGTAGTGCGGCAACCTTCGTCGTCACCGTGAGTCCGTCGACGGCAGCAGGTGTGGTGAATCTGACCTACCGTCAAGGAGCGAAGCGGGTTCTCGCGCTGAATTTGAAGCCCGTCAATGGGGTGGTGTCGTCATCCTTCGCGGCTCCTGCCACCTGGAAGAAGGGCAAGGGTCGAGTGATTGCTCGATTTACGCCCACCACGCCGACGGTCAACGGCTTTGCAAAGTCGATTCATCTGGTGAAGGTCCGATAGCGAGCTGGCGTCAGTCGCGCAATTTGCTGAACTGTGTTGACCGCCCAAGTGGTGGGGTCTAACGTCAGTCGGGCCCCGCTGCAGTTGGCCTGCGGGAGATGCCGAACTGCTGAGGAGTGCACACCTTGACCATGCGCGACGGAGTTTTCATTGCTGGTGCTTGGAGTCAGGGAGCTGGGTCGGCAGAGCTCGTCGAGCGCTCATCAATCGATGACCAGGTGATCGGGTCGGTGCAGTCGGCATCCGAGGCACAGGTTGATGCCGCAGTACTTGCTGCCGCCGCGGCCTTTCCTGTCTGGAGTGCGACACCTCGCGCGGAGCGCACGGCAAAACTGCATGAAATAGCAGAGGCTCTTGAAGCCCGCACTGACGAGTTTGCTGAGCTGGCCACTCGCGAGGTTGGCACCACCTTGTCGATCTCCAAAGCAGTTCAGGTCGGCTTGGCAGTGCGCGTGCTGCGCTCAACCGCAGATGCAATGGACGAACTCTCCCTTTCGGAGGAAGACGAGAACTTCGTCGTCGAGCGTGAGCCAATCGGGGTCGTTGTTGCGATTACACCCTGGAACTTTCCCTTGCATCAGATCGTCGCAAAGCTCGCCCCGGCGCTTGCTGCTGGATGCACAATCGTGGTGAAGCCTGCTGAGCTGACCTCACTTTCAGCAATCGCGCTGTTCGAGCTCATTGATGGCGTCGGACTTCCGGCGGGCACAGTCAACCTGGTATGCGGCCCCGGCTCGGTTGTAGGCGAAGCGCTCGTTCGTCATCCGCTGGTCAACATGGTCAGCTTCACCGGATCCACTCTGGCCGGAAAACGCGTCGGCGAACTAGCCATCAATGACGTGAAGAAGGTCGCGCTTGAACTCGGCGGCAAATCGGCTTCCGTGTTGCTCGAAGACGCCGATCTTGATCGGGCGGTGCCCTCATCATTGAGCAACTGCTATCTCAATAGTGGCCAGGTCTGTTCGGCGCTTACGCGACTGATCGTCATGCGCTCGCAACTGCCTCGTGTTGAGGAATTGCTGCTCAAGGCTGCCGAGAGATTCGTGCCGGGTGATCCACTTGAGAGCTCAACGCGACTAGGCCCACTGGTGTCAGCCGACCAGCGTGATCGCGTCATTGAATACATTGAAATTGGAATTGCCGAGGGCGCTCGCGTTCTTGTCGGTGGTCCGCAGCAACCCGAACTTCCTGGCTATTTCGTTACGCCAACGGTGTTCACTGACGTCGACGTCGACATGCGCATCGCACAAGAGGAGATCTTTGGGCCGGTGCTCGTTGTCATTCCGGTCGACTCCGAGGAGGAAGCCCTTGCAGCCGCCAATAAGTCGGCTTACGGGCTGGCTGGTGCCGTCTGGTCAGCTGACCGTGATCGCGCGGTTGCCTTTGCTCGCAAGTTTCGCACGGGGCAGGTGGCCATCAACGGTGGTGCCTTCAATGCACGCGCTCCCTTCGGTGGCTACAAGATGTCGGGCAATGGACGCGAGCTCGGAAAGTACGGTCTGGACGAGTACTTCGAATACAAGGCCTTGGTCTACTAAGACCAACGGCGCTGAGCTAAAGCAATCGATCTGCGAGGAGGAGGAACTGTGTCATCGCTCGTAGTGATCGATAGCCTCGACGACGTCGTGGTGATCCGAATGAACCACGGCAAAGTCAATGCTCTTGACGTGGATCTGCTCATAGCGGTGCGTGCGGCTTTTACGCAAGCGCCCAAGGATGTAGCCATCGTCCTTACTGGCAATGATCGGGCATTCTCAGCTGGGCTGGATCTGCGACAGTTACTGGACTCTCCACTGCAGTACTCCGATCAATTACTTGATGAGCTTTCGGCAACCTGCCTGACGATCTTTGATCACCCTCGGCCCGTCGTTGCTGCTGTCAACGGGGCGGCAATCGCTGGCGGCGCCATGCTGGCACTTGCCGCCGATGTGCGCATCATGTCGGGAGGTGTCATCGGCTTGCCAGAACTCAAAGTGGGCGTTCCGATCCCCTCTGTGCTGATGGAACTTGCCCGGTACGTACTTGGACAGCATTTGTCACGCCATGTCCTTCAGGGCCTGGCCATCGATCCCGAGGCAGCGCTCGCGATCGGCATGATAGATGAGCTGGCCGACCCAGAGCAGCTACTCGATCGCGCCATTGCCCAGGCTCAGGGTCTGGCTTCGGTTCCTGCTGTGACCTTCGCATTGACCAAGCAGGCATTGCACGCTGAGACTCGCGATCTGATGGAAGCCGGCTCGCCAGCCGACGATGACGAGGTTGCCGATGCGTGGCAATCCGCGGAGGTCCGGGCCCAGATCCAGGCTCAGGTCGATCGCATGACTCGGCGGTAGTCAGCAGGCTTGGTAGTCTGCTGAGTGTCGGAAGCGGTAGCTCCGAACACTTCACGGAGGCCCGCCATCAGTACTCCATCGCCCGATGCACCAACTCAAGAGTCGCTATACGCCAACATCTCAATGCCCCACCTGCTGGATCTCTTGCACCTTGACGAAACAAATCACGACGTATTTCGTGCCAAGACGATCTTCGAAGATCCCATCAATCTCTACGGTGGTCAGGTTGCAGCACAAGCCCTGCGCGCTGCTGGGACGACAGTTCCGGAGGGTCGCGCTCCACACTCCTTCCATTGCTACTTCCTGCGTGCCGGCGATCCCAAACTGCCAGTGGACTACTTCGTCAATCGTGATCGAGATGGCCGTGCTTACTCAGCACGCACAGTGAGCGCGATGCAGGATGGTCGCGAGATTCTCACGATGAGTACCTCCTTTCACGTCGACGAAGATGGCCCAGACGTGCAGCCGGCAGGCATTCCGGAGGTGCTCTTTCCAGATGATCCGCGTGCGAAGACCATGAAGAGTCGAACTGTGGATATCGACTACCGCGATCCACGCCTTGTCGTCGAAGAAACCATGGTGCGCCAGGTGTGGGCCAAGGCGACTGTCGACCTGGGTGACGACGCACTTCTGCATGCCTGTGTAACCGCATATATCTCTGACATGTTCACGGGCCTGTTCACTCTTGTGCCCCGTCGCGAAGACGTGGCGCTGAGCAGCCTTGATCACGCAATGTGGTTCTTGCGCCCCAATCGCGCGGATGAATGGATCTTCATGGATCTCGTTGGTGAGTCCTTGAACGGTGGACGCGGGCTCTATTCAGGCTCGATGTTCAATGAGCAAGGTCAACTGGTTGCTCGGCTGATGCAGGAGTCCCTATTCCGCGCTCGTAAGAATTAGCCCGTCGTATATCGCAAGCGCCCAAGAGCTTCCTGCATGGCGATGGTCTTTGCGGTTGTCCAACCGGGTGGGTTGAGGGTCAGTGCGATGGCCGAACCCGAGGCACCGATGTAATTGTGGCCGACCTCCGGCGGCTCACCGCCGCTGACCAGATCCATCCCGACTTGCAGACAAGTGATGATCCAGCTGTAACGAATGTGCGTATCGACGCCGGGCCCCAAAGGAGAATCGATCCATTCGGGTCGATTGAAGAGGAGATCCCAACTCCAGTACACGACTGGGTCGTTTGGATGCGCCGCGATAGCAATGGATTTCCCTGCGGCTGGCGGAGCAGTCAGCAACTCCTCGCTGCTGACGAATACGCGCGCAGCCGTGCCGTTTCCGATCACTGGCTGCCATGCCGGCCCTGCAGTGCGATCGGCCTGCCATGCCTTCCACAATGTTGAACCGGCGGGTGGTCCGATCCAGATCACGGACGAGAAGTCGGTCAGCACATCGGCTGGAGTCGACAAGCTGTTCCAAGCGCCCTGACTGCCAAAGGCGCCGAGGGATTCTCCGAAGAGCACCAGCTTGGGACGATGGTCGGCTGGATGTTTTCGCCAGGCATCAATGATCGTGTGGATCGTGTCAGCATTCTGGATCTGCGTGGTCTCTTGGTCGATGAGAAAGCCGATCCAACTGGGCACCGCGCTGTATTGCACCCCGATGCTTGCGATATTCCCAGCCGTCACGGTCTCCAGGGCGTTGATGGCGTCGGGCTCAACCCAGCCGGTTCCCGTCAGTGCAATGACCGCGAGGTAGTCACGATCCCAAGCGTGGGTGCGATCCAGTTCTCTCACCGCCAGATCGCTTCGCTCCTGAGGAGTTGGCGCCTGATCAACGCCAATGTACAGACGAAGTGGTGTCGTTGCAGGTGCTTGAGTGATGGCTGAGATCTCACTGGGCTGCATAGTGTTGCTCACGAAGAAGCGTCCCTCGCGACCCAGAGTTGCCCATGGGGTCAGGCTCTCGGCGCTGCCGCTGTTGGAACCAAGATCACTTTGGGATTGTCCTGAGGTATCTGCGTTGATGACGCTGTAGGAGGCAACAAGTCGGTTGAATCCAAGGGCCATGGCGGAGTTGAAGAGCAGAACGACGAGTACCGCTGCGATGACTCGGATGGTCATGACTCGCCGGTATTGTCGTAGCGGTCCGCGCTTGGTTGTCCAGCGCCATAGCAGCGGGAATGCGGTTGCCAAGCGCGCCAAGTTGTTGGTGCCCAAGCGAATGCTTCGTCCAATCGCGATGAATGCGAGGGCAAAGACCAGGCTGGCGAGCAGCACGATGACCGTTGATGCCAAGGTGCCGGGCATATCGAGCTCGGCCTGCTGTTCGAGCTGCCAGCTGATCGCAATTGGAGTGAATATGACAGCCGGAATCCACGCGATCACGATGCACGCCCAGCGAAGTGACTTCCGCGGTTGCCAGCCCGAGGTGAGAGGAATCTTCCGCCAGATCCAGCCAACTGAGGCGCCGAGCGCGTAAGCCAGAGCGGTGCCAAGCGAGGCAAGCAGGATCAGGAGGCTGATGGGCCGGGGCAGCAGCGAAGGAGTCAAAGCGATCACGTAACCCGGCGCCGCACACACCAAGCCCAGCGCGCTCAAGGGCGCGCGGACGATCCGACGGCGCAAGGGCGGGGAGAACGGCGCAACACTCATGACAGCAGTATTTCGATGACGGACCCTGCCTCGCCCGGCGGCTCGTGTGTAGCGTTTCACCATGACAAATATCGCCCCATTTGTATGGTTTGACTCCCAGGCAGTTGCGGGCAGTTAGTCGCGATGCGGATCGCCGTTAGAGGCAGATCCTGTCGACGCGAGCGGCAAGTTCGAAATCGAGAGTGGTCAGACCTTCTTTGTCGTGCGTCATCACTGACACGCGCAATTTTGTCCACCGGATGTCGATGTCGGGGTGATGATCCATGGCCTCGGCGACTTCAGCTATCGCATCGACCCACTGCATCGCCGTGTGAAAGTCCTTTGCCACTGCGGTGCGAGTGAGTTGGCCCTGCTCAAGGAACCACAGAGGAAAACTCGTAAGCATGACGGCGATTTCTTCATCTGACAGCAGGGTGGGGCGCACATCCTCACGGTACTCGAATACAAGGGAGGTGCCGAGCTGATTGCCGGCACCCCCCTTGTATATGAGTGGACTAGGCCGGTACCTGTTGTGCGATCTTGGCTGCGGTCATGACCCACTCGGTGCCGTCGTCGGTGTAGCCCGCCGGAGGTGTGTCTTTGACCTGATCAGTCTTCGTGTATGCCGAGCCGTTGTCACCGTATCCAACTGGCGGCGCGTCTTTGACACTCGCGTAGTAGCCGTCGGGAATGACTGCGTAGTAGCCAGCCGCACTGCCGTTGGCATCCCAGGCATTCGCCGCGTAGTAGGTGCCGCCGTTGGGCGAGGTTGAGAAATCCACGTGTGACCCGGTTTGCTGGAACTGCTGGTGGTAGCTGTATGGATAGGTGCTCGTCACCGCATGGAAGGTGTACGGGAGAGTCTTTTGACATTGCGCACCGGCATCGGCAAAGCCAGCAGGGCAGACCCAAATGGTGCGAGTGGACGGTCCGGGTGCCGGCGCTGGGGCAGGGGCAGCCGCCGGTGGCGCTGGCGCGGGTGCGACAGCAGCTGGCTGCACGGCGGCGGCCGGCTGATCAACGAGAACACCAGTGAATTGAGCCAGGCTTTGCTGCATGGTGGCCGAGCTGGGTCGGCCTGTGCTTGCGGAATTCGCCGGGGTGACAGTGAACGTGTACCGCTGTCGCACGTCGAGGCCGCTCAACAGCGTGTGCGTGTCTGATGTGATTACCTTGGCCGCGGGGTTGGCTGCGCCGACAACCGTGGCAGTCGCGGTGTATTGGACGACGCTTCCCTCGCCCTTGTTCGCAGTGTGGTTCCAGCTCAACTGCACCTCGCCGGAGATTCCTGTGGTGACAACCGTCAGCCCCGATGCTGCGCCTACCTGAGAAACGGGAGTCGCGAAGCCGATGCGCGCGCCATCTCTTGAAACGGTGTACCGAATGCCGGGATCGAGGTTGTTGAATATTGCCGGCTCACCTGCGCGCACCTTCATTGTTCGAAGCTGATGACCAGCAGCCTGAGCCGCGATAATCCCGCCGTCCGGCGAGATCACGGTGATGCCATTGAGTCGATTGGCAAGCACTTGAGTGATGCTTGGTGTCGAGTCGCTCGCGATGATTGTTGGAGCCGGCTCTTGTGCGATGGTGACGGCAAATGCTGGCGTGGCGCTGAGGTACAAGCCGATGGCTGTCGCAGCGGTTCCGGCCAGGATGAAGCGCTTCATGATGTCTCCTCCTCGGGACGGCCGATGCCGTCACTACGGAGGTTTCCCCGACACCCATGCGATCAAACGCAGAATTGTCAGAGTTGGGTAAGGATCGACGTGGGAGTTCGCCTGTGGACGAGGAAGATGTGCAGTCGCTTTGCTACTCCCGGAATCGCAAGAGTGCGCCCCCGGTTTGAGTCGGATCGGCCAGCAATAGCGGGATGCTGCCGCCCGTGGTCATGCTGGTCCTTGCCCCGCGAGCGTCGAGTTCCTGTTGGGCATCTCCAAGAGAGCGCACTGGCAGAGTCACTGCATAAATTGCGGCGCCTCTCTCAGCGAGAGCTTCCCGTAGGCCAACATCGGCTTCGTTATCCGAAGGCGAGACGAACTCAACGATGTGATCCCCAAAATCCAGCGCCGCAGAAAGGTGTGCTGTACCGACATGTGAAGTTGATGGCTGCCGCCCAGTGAACTCAGCCATCCATGCCACGGATGCCTGAGCGTCTTTGACGCACACAGTGATCGTCGGTCCGCCGCAGATGCCGATCGGATTGCTGCCCGCGCCCTTGCTCGGGTCCCAATCCGAAGTCTCGCGTGGATCATGTTCGAAGCGAGCGGTGGTCAGTTCAAGTGACAGCCCATGGCAGTCACGAGGATGCACGAATATGTACTGGTCAGGTGCGTGATCGGTGATGCGGATGCCGCGCTCTTGAACGATCTCAATTGCTTCCTCCAGCGACGGCACGGTCCATTCAAGGGAGTGCCAGCGCTCGCCGAATTTCTTAATCCAAGAGTCGATGGCCAGATCAGGCAATGTGGGCGAGAAGACTTCAAAGCATGCCGCGCCAGCCACGTACAGCGCATTCCTAGCACCGAACTCAGGTGTGCTGAATTCCATGAACACTGGAGAGTCGAAACTCGTGCGGTAGTAGTCAAGGAGACCGTCATAGTCCTTGCAGAACTGATTGACATGTCCATGCCGGATTAGATTCAAGACTCTGCTCATTGTGCTGCCTACTTTCCTTGAAAGGCTCCCGGGCGATTCTCGCGCAGAGCCGCCAAGGCTTCTTGGTGATCATGCGTTGTCATGATCACTCCCATATGGGATGCAACCAGATCGAGCGCGGTTCGGAGGTCGATATCGGCAGATTGATAGACAGTGCGCTTGATCAAGCTCACTGCGATGGGCGCCTGTCGAGCAATGCGTTCGGCCAAGGCTTGAGTGTGCGCAAGGAGTTCGTCATCGTGAACAACAGTGTTGACGAACCCGATCTGTGTGGCTTCAGCACCGGTGACGGTATCGCCAGTGAGCAATAGCTCGAGTGCCTTTGCTGTGCCAATAAGTCGGGGCAAGTAGTAGCAACCGCCGTCACCGGGTACGACGCCAAGGCGAACATATGCCGCGCTGAATCTGGCGGATTGCGCGGCAATACGCATGTCGCACATCAGAGCCATATCCATGCCGGCACCAACGGCTGCACCGGCCACGGCTGCAATCACTGGTTTGTCGATGCGATCCAATGTGAGTGCGACGCGATGGATGTCCTTGGTGAGGAATTCGCGGCGGGCCAAAGCCGAGGGGTCCACAGCGGCGAGCGCTTCGAGATCAATTCCGGCACAGAAGGCTTCGTTGCCACCTGTGATCACGATGACGCGAACTTCTGGATCTGCGTCGGCCTTCAACAGCAGGTCCGCCCACAGGTTCACCATGCTCAGAGTGAAGGCATTGCGCCGAGCAGGTCTATTCAAGGTGAGTGTTGCAACGGCATTTGTCACTGAATAGAGGATTTCCTCGCTCATCGATCCTGACCTTCCCCTGCATTGACGATGGCTTCCCACAATTGCGGTTGATCCTGCCGCATGAATTGAGTTCCGAGCCAGGTCTCCCACTCTTCAGGCCTACCACCCTCTTCGATCCATGACCACAACCGGGTGGTGAGCGAGCCGAGTGGATATTCCTGGCTCATACCCATCGCCCCGTGCACTTGATGTGCATCGGCACTCGCTCTTCGCGCGGCGCGGGAAGCCACACTCTTTGCGATCGCGCAATTCCAGACGGTTGGGGAATTGATTGCGGTGGCAACTGCTGCTTCGGCAAGAAGAGTTTGTTCTGCGATCGCGGCCAACATGTGTGCTACCGCCTGCTGCTCGGCGATCGGCTTGCCGAATTGTTCCCGGGTTCGGGCATAGTTGACGGTCAGATCACGCAGCGCCAAGAGAGCACCTGAGATCTGAACAGCTCGCGCTAATGCAAGGCGGGCATGCAGATCAATCCAGCCGACTTCCGAAGGCAGCGGCAACAAAAGTGCAACTTCGGCGTTGTCCAGAAGAAGCTCTGCTCGACTTTCACCGGCGAGATTGCTGCCAGCAATGATCTCTGCCTGGCTCATGGCTACTAGAGCGATGTGCCAGAGCTGATCGATCAGCACTGGGAGTACTGCCAAGTGTGTGTTTTCGGCAATTGGAACGTTCAATGCGCGGCCGGTGATCTGCCAAGCGCCATCCGCCCGCGCCGCTGCCAACTCAGAGCCGATGTCGAAGGCGGGCGCGAGCTTGCTCTGAAGCTCTACGTGACCACATTTCTGCAAAGCCCATCCGCTGATGAATCCGCTTTCGGCAAGATCCGTATTTCGCGCCCGACCAGCCAGAAGTCGTAGCGCGACAGCCAGGTCAGCATCATCTCCACCCGATCCTCCCTCGGCCTCAGCGATGCCAATCCAGCCGATACCCGCCTCTTCGAGGGCACTCATGAGTTGGTCATCGGTGCCCTCGCACATTGCAATCAGCGCATCAGCCAGAGCGCTGCGTTCAGGAGTCAGTGGCCAGTCGAGTTGGCTCATCGGCTCAGACCCTTGCTGACGATGCCGCGCAGAACTTCGTTCGTGCCCCCTCGGATGGTGAATCCAGGCGCTTGAAACTGTGCCTCGCGCAAAAGTGATCGTGCTTGCGTACTCGCTGCAGATGTTCGACCTTGATCTGCAACAAGATCGAGCGCGACTTGCACAGTTCGCTGTTCAAATCGAGTGCCGAGCGATTTGAGGAGCGGAATCTCGATTGCCGAAGTCTGACCGGCAGCCAGATGCTCCACAACGCATTGGTTGATCGCGCGATAGCTGGTGATCTCGGCAATGCAGCGGCCGATTTGGGAAGCCGAACCTGCGGACGGACCTAGGCCGGAGAGCAATTCCTGCAGCAACGGAAATGTGGAGAGATATCGTTCTGGCCCGGCTCGCTCGAACGCCAATTCCTGCATGGCCTGAGTCCAACCATTGCCGATTGGTCCAAGGACGTCGCCGTCAGGCACGAACGCCGAGTCAAAGGCCACCTCATTGAAGTGATGCTCGCCGCTGATCAACGGGATCGGACGAATCTCAATGCCTGCATTGGGCAGGCGAACGATGAACTGCGTGAGGCCCTCGTGACGCAGGCCGCCCGTGCGTGCGAGCACAACAATTGCGTGCGCAGAGTGGGCGCCGCTAGACCAGAGTTTGGCTCCGGTGATCGACCAACCACCCTCGACTTGCTCGGCACGAGTGCGTATGGCTGCCAAGTCTGAGCCGGCATCGGCCTCACTTAGGCCAATTGAGATCCAGGCTTTGCCGTCTGTGACCCGAGGCAGCCATTCGCGCTGTTGAGCGGGTGTGCCATGTCGCAGAATCGAAGGGGCGAACTGTCGTTCGGCAAACCAATGCGCTGACACTGGGGCTCCAGCTACGAGCAGCTCTTCGCTGACCACCAGGCGCTCTGCGACGCCCAATCCACGTCCACCGAATTCTCGGGGCAGCATGAGACCGATGAGCCCGTGATGACCAAGCCGGGCGCTGAATTCAGGATCGAATCCGGTGAGCCAGGAATCGCAATGGGCGGTGAAGTGCCCTTGAGCCAACTCGTCTTGAATGAATCCGCGAATCTCTGAACGCAAAGCTGCCAGCTCAGACATGCAGACCTTCCCTCATGACGGCAATCTCCCCGATCCGCACTCTAGGTGGCAAGCACCCCCTTATGGTTTCGAATGTGACTGCCAGACATGAGCAACGTGGACGGATTCTGGTGATCACGATTGATCGACCTGAGAAGCGCAATGCCATCAATAGCGAGATCACCGAAGCGATCGATATTGCCCTGAATGAACTGGAAGACAATCCCGATCTGTGGGCCGGAGTCATCACTGGTACTCCCACGATGTTCTCGGCCGGAACCGATATGAGTTCCCGTGATTCGCGATCAACTGAACGCGGAGGGGAATATGGCCTGATCCGTCGACAACGCGTGAAGCCGCTTATTGCTGCTGTCGAAGGCAATGCATTAGGTGGCGGCTTCGAAATCGCCCTCGCTTGCGATTTGATTGTTGCCTCCAAGACGGCACGCTTTGCCTTACCTGAAGTTCAGCGCGGGGTCATTGCCACCTCAGGAGCGCTTTTCCGCGCGATGCGGGCATTGCCTCTCAATGTTGCGCGCGAGATGCTCATCGCTGGCACCAGCCTCGATGCTGACAGGGCCTATCAACTCGGACTCGTCTGCCAGGTCACTGAACCCGAGCGAGCGTGTCAAGCCGCGGTGGAACTTGCCGAGCGCATCTGTGTGGCGTCACCGCATTCGGTGCAGCAGACCCTGAAAGCCATCAATGCGCAATTGGCAGATGAGGATGCGCTTGGCTGGGAGGCGACTCGCGTCGCAGTTGAGGCGATTCTTGAATCTGAAGACATGCAGGAGGGCCTAGCCGCCTTCTTTGAGAAACGTTCACCTGAATGGAAGGGCCGGTAGCCATGTCAGACGACGGATTGAAGCAGCAGCGTCGCAGTCGCCGCATCGCGATGACCGATGAAGAGCGCGACACGTTCCTGGGAAGTCAACGAGTGTGTCGGGTGGCCACGGTCGGCTCGGATGGCGCACCGCACGTGACACCTCTGTGGTTCGTGTGGGATGGGTCTGCGCTGTGGCTCAACTCCATTGTGCGCAGCCAGCGCTGGGTCGATCTGCAGCGTGAGCCGCGCATTGCCATCGTCGTCGACGGTGGTCAGGAGTACTCGGACCTGTGCGGAGTGGAGATTGAAGGTACCGTCGCAGTCGTGGGTGCAGTCCCACGCGGCTCAGAAATCAGCGATGAACTGCTTCCAATCGAGCGGTCCTTTGCCGCCAAATATTCACAGAGTGATGTCTATCTTCCAGATGGATTTCACGCCTGGCTGCGCGTGCAGCCGAGCAAGATCACGAGTTGGAATTTTCAGAAGAACGAGGCATTACGACCCCCTCGCTGACCAGTTGGATCAAGCGGCCGTAGTTGCGCACGATCCATTCGTCCTCGGTGTTTTCGAGGAGCCTTTGGGTGCGCAAGCCCACGGCCAATCCAAGGATCAGGCAGGCGAGCAGTTCCACGCGTGACTCGAGATCTTCGCCGGGCTCAACAAGGGGCGATACGTGCTTGAGCGCCCACGCGCGAAACTCCTCGCGTTCGGATTGTGGGTCGGGGGCATCGGCAGTTCGAAACACCGCTTGCACCCAGGGCTCCGCCATTCCGGCGGCCTGCCGGTCGAGGACCCTTTGGGCAAGTGCCTCACCGACCTTTTCGCGCGGAATTGAAGGGTCAAAGGGCGGGGGCACCGACGGCGCGGCGTCTTCGTAGAGCTTGGCCTTGCTCCCACCAACCTTCATCACCATCGAAGCAGAGAGACCGGATTCCGCAGCAATCTGACGGATGGTCACGGACGGGTAGCCGCGCTCAGCGAACAGCCGCTGGGCTGCGTCGAGCACGACATCTCGGGAGTTTGTCTTCACTTCAAGGCCTCATGTCGGTGGGTGAGCTCTTCGACGAGTTTGGGATCGATGGGATCAAGTTCATGATGAGCAGGCCTTGGAATAGCCATGGCGACCAGCGCACCGATGAGCGAGGCAGCAGCCGCGAACAGGAAGATGTGCTGGAAGGCCGCAAGAGATGGCAGGGTTTGCCCCGCGACACTCAGTGTGGTCACCGAGAGGATCGATGCCACGGCTGCACTGGACACTGACGCACCAACGCTGCGAAGCAGGGTGTTCAGGCCATTGGCCGCAGAAGTTTCGGTTTCCGGCACCGAGCCCATGATCAACATTGGCATCGCCGCGTATGAGACAGCTGTGCCGGCCGCGACGATGACGGCGGCGATCATGATGAGCGTGACAGTGTCGTGCATGAACACCCGCAGAATGTAGCCAAATGCCATCACCAAAGCGCCGGTGATGAGTGTGATTTTTGCCCCGAATCTTCGCGTCACACCTGCAGACACGGGCGCGAGGACAACCATCGTCAGCGACGTGGGAATCATTGCCAATCCGGCTTGAAGCGGCGTCAGCCCGTGGCCGTAGCCAGTGATGGCTGGCATCTCGAGCATTTGCAAGGTCGAGAGCATGTTTGCGTACATCGCGAAGCCCATGAGGATTGCGGAGATATTGGTCATGAGCACGGGGCGCTTCAAGCTGATCCGCAGATCCACCAGCGGCTGCTTGACCTGAAACTCCCACGGAGCCCAGAGGGCAAGGATCGCGGCACTCACACCAAATGTCAGCAGAGTCTGCTGGCTCGTCCATCCCCAAGAGCCGCCTTTTGAAATGCCGAGCAGGAGCGAAGTGAGCGCTCCAGACAGCAAGATGGCGCCGAGATAGTCGAATGAGCCGCCAGTGCGGATCTCGGATTCGCGCACCACTGTCACAATTGCAATGGCCATGATGATTGCGAAAAGGCCGGATACCCAGAACACGGCGTGCCATCCGAGAGTGGTGTAGATGATGCCCGCCATTGGCATTCCCATTGCGGCACCTACGCCAAGTGTCGCACTCATGAGGGCCACGGCAGCGCCCAACTTCTCGGCCGGGAGTTCATCTCGCATGATGCTGATGCCGATGGGAATGAGTGCCGAGGATGCGCCTTGCAGCAGGCGCGCAACGATGATCAGCATGAGGCTGTTGCTCAGTGCGCCGATTACTGATCCCGCAAGCAGCAAGCCAAGGCAGACGAGCATGATCCGCTGCTTGCCGTACATATCGGCCAGCCGCGTCAAGGTCGGGGTGGCCACAGCTGCGGCGAGCAGCGTGGCGGTGACGACCCACGAAACATCGTCGGTGGACGCATTCAGCAAGCCTGGTAGATCCGAAAGCAATGGCACGAGCAGGGTGTGCATGAGCGAGACGCCCATGCCGCTGACCGCCAGGACCGCGATGATCGCGGCCGGTGAGTAGAGGTGCTGTTGACGCTCGGGCATATCCGCCTAACCAATGGTGGTGAACAACCGTTCACCCATTCAACCACATACGTCAAAACGCTCATTTCCACCAGAACGACCGGTGGTTCATCTCACATCTTCCTTCGGGGAAGATGGCGAGTCATGTGAGCCAGATCTCCGCCAATATATGGACAAATCGGATGAAATGCCCCAAGCAGACGAGAGGCGAAGGCTTGGAAATCGCGGAAGAGGTTCGTATCGTCATGCAGTCCGAGTTTGAGATTTGAGCTCGGGGAACTCCTTGGCCGTGGCCAAGAACTGCGTGGCCCTTGTGGTCCGTTCCGTGCGATTCGGGGCGGCGGTCTCGTTCGTTGGAGAGTGCAGTGGGCCGGACCGATGGCCGCGCTGCGCATTGACCCGAGGTCCCGCCACGCACCTCCAGGTGCTGACCGAAGAGGACCAATGCGCATTGCGCACCGTGCCGCCCTTGTGGTGGCATCGCTGGCTGTGGGGCTGTTTCCGATGACCTCACCCGCCCAAGCCCAAGAACCGACTGCCTTGGTTATCAGCCAAAGCGCAGCAACAGCAAAGGCAGCAACTCTTGCGGCCAAGACCTGGAAATTCGCCTTCGCCTCCACAGAGACCCTGGACCGCAATGGCGTCGAGCCGAGTCTGTACCGCGGGAAGTTCTTTCGGCCTTCCGTCGAGCGAGTTCGCAAATGCATCGTGCATCGCGAGAGTTCCGGTCACTACACCTCTGTTTCGCATAATGGCTATCGCGGGGCGTATCAAATGTCTGGCTCACTTGCCCGTGGCGTTACCTGGATGATGCTCAAGGAGCATCAAGGCCTGCTCGGCAAGACTGCAGCACAGCAGGCGATGGCGAAACTGAGAGCTACCCCTATCTCCAAATGGACCCGCTATTGGCAGGACGCCGCCTTCAGCACGATCTACAACTGGGAGAAGACAAAGTCAGGTGCCAAGCATTGGCGTGGCGGCCGTTGGCACTGCTAGCGCGCTGACTTCTGGCACGATGCGGACATGCTTCGAGTGCTCACCGTCAATGTCAATGGGATTCGCGCGGCCGCCCGTCATGGTGGGCTGGGTTGGCTCGCCGACTCCGGTGCGGACGTCATCTGCATGCAAGAGGTTCGAGCCACCCACGAGCAGTTGCACGAAGTACTGCGCGAGTCACCGCTAGCCGCCTACTTCGTCGAGCACTCGCCAGCTCCGCAGCTGGGTCGTGCCGGTGTGACTGTGCTGAGTAAGCGCCCACTCAAGCGAATCAAGACGGGCGATCCTCAACTCGACAGTGAAGGCCGTTGGGTCGAGGTTGAAGTCGATACCGACGTCGGACCCATCACTCTCGCGTCGGTCTACGTCCATTCGGGCGAGGTTGGCACTGTGCGCCAGGATGCGAAATATGTCTTCCTGGAGTCGATGGAAGCCAGACTCGCCAAGTTGGCGTCCCCTCGCCGCAAGAAGCCAGCCGTCATCTGCGGTGACTTCAACATCGCGCATCGCGAAGTCGACCTCAAGAACTGGAGGGGCAATCGCAAGAATGCCGGCTTCCTTCCAGAGGAGCGGATCTACCTTGATCGGTGGTTTGACAAGATTTGGACGGATCTAGGGCGCAAGTTCGGCGGCGATGGTCCTGGCCCGTACACCTGGTGGTCGATGCGCGGAAAGAGTTTCGATACCGATGGTGGATGGCGTATCGACTACATCATCACCACAGCTGGCTTGGCCAAGCGCGCCCAGTCCGTGGTCATCGGAAAAGCAGCCACCTACGCCGAACGATGGAGTGACCACGCGCCGGTCATCGCTGACTTTGCGTAGTCAGGCGCCGAGAGTCTGATCGTGAATTCGATAGATCGTGTCCGTGATGGATCGAGCTTCTGACTCATCGTGGGTCACGTGGATAGCGGTCACGCCCTTCTCGCGCAGAAGTCCCGCTACTTCAGCTGCCAGCCTCGCACGAAGATCGGTATCAAGTGCGCTGTAGGGCTCATCGAGCAGCAGTAGGGCCGGGTTGGGCGCCAAGGAGCGCACCAGGGCAACGCGCTGTGCTTGCCCACCGCTGAGTTCAAGGGGGGAACGATCCTCGTAGCCTTCCAAGCCGACCCAGGCCAGCAGTTCACTCGCGCGTGCTCGCGCCTGATTTGAGGCCATTCCTGCGCGTCGCAGTCCGTAAATCACGTTTCGGCCCACCGTGAGGTGTGTAAACAAGAGCGGGTCCTGAAAGACCATCCCCACTCTGCGCTTATGGATGGGCAACGAAGTGACGCCCACGCCGGCGACGTGAATCTGTCCCGAAAGGAGCGGCACGCTGCCGAGAATCGACGCGAGCAAGGTGGATTTTCCGCAGCCACTTGGGCCCAGGATTGCCACGATGTCTCCTTGCGGTACTACGAGTTCGGCCTGAAGCAATGGGCTGTCATAGCCGATCGAACACTCAATCAACTCCAGTCCGCTCGTCATCGGGCCAAACTCCTACGACCAAGGGCATCGACGCCAAGGATCAGCAGGACCGTTCCAATGACCAGGACCATCGCGAGTGCCGTAGCCACACCGAGCGAGGCGTCACCAGGTCTTTGCAGTAGGCGCATGATCTGAAGAGGCACAGTTGGTGCGCCTGATCGGGCTAGGAATGAGGCCGCTCCGAATTCGCCAAGCGAAACGCAGGCCGCCAAGCCGCCAGCCGCAAGCAGAACTATGCGCAAGGTAGGTCCATAGGCAGTGAAGAACGCTCGTGTCGGGCGAGCACCAAGCGCGCTGGCGACCGTGGCAGCGCGCGCATCAGTGGCTCGCAATGTTGGGAGCACTACTGCGATCACCAATGGCACCGCGACGAGCGAATGAGCCAGCGGGATGAGGAGATCCAGTGACCGCAAGTCGATTGGAGGTCGACCGAAGGACAACATCAGTCCAAGGCCAAGAGTCGCGGCCGACAATCCCAGGGGTGCCAGCGCCACGAGCGCCACGGCCCGACCAACGCGGTGGGCGAGCACGCTCATGGCAGCAAGTACACCAATGAATCCAGCGATGAGCCCGGAAATCACTGCGTACTTCAGCGACACTGCGATGGCCGAAGCTGGGCTTGCAAGCCGCGTTGTTCCGGCGTCCAGTGAGGTGAGCGACTGCCACCACTGCAGAGTCCATCCGTCCTGCCCTCTGATGGAGTCAAAGGCGAGAGATACCAGTGGCAGCAATACGATCGCCACGCCGGCTCCGGCTATTGCGAACACGAAGATTCTTTGACGCAGCCTCCGCGGTCGAGGCAATCGCGCTATGCGCAAAACCGGGGTGGATCGAGTTCGTGTCACTGAAGCACGTGCTCCGAGGAGTAGCACAACTGTTACGAGGATCAACTGCAGGACAGCTGTCATCGCAGCGGTGGGAAAGTCGAGCAGCAGCGAGGTCTCGCGGAGAATCTGCGACTCCAAAGTGCGAGTGCTGCTGTCACCCAGTACCAGCACCACACCAAGGGAGGTAAAGCAGAACACGAACACGACCGCTGCTGCGGACAAAATGGCCCCGCGCAGTTGTGGCAGCGTGACTGTGACGAAAGCGCGGAATGGGGTGGCTCCCAAGGCGCGGGCCGCAGTCACCTCGCGGGTGTCCAATTGCTGCCAAGTCGCACCGACGATCCGAACGATGACAGCGAGATTGATGTATGTGTGCGCTGCGATAACGAGAAGAAAGCCTGGTTCCAGGAATGAACCAAGCAAGCCTCGAAAGGCCAAGGCGATGACCACTGTGGGTAAGACAAAGGGCACTGTGACAAGTGCCTGAGTCAACGCTCGGCCGCGAAATTGGTAGCTGCTCAGCACAGCAGCAAGCGGGATGCCGATGGCCAATGCAAAGCCCGCGCTGATGAGTGCTTGCACTGCGGCAAGCCCAGCAATGCGCATAGTTGATGACCAGTCGAAGTTGCCGACTGCTTCGAGCGAATGCTGCAGAACTGTCGTGATGGGTGCGCCAAGAAGAACAGCAAGAAAGAGAGCAGGGGGAACCCACGCCCACTTCAGCCAGCTTGGTGCGTTCAGCGGCCCATCACCTGACCCCAAGTCTTGAGCCACTCATTCAGATGAGAGTTCACATCTGAGGCTGGAAGCTGCATTGGCTTGGGCACCTGCGCCGCGAACTTGGTGAATACCTTGGGCAGCGGCACACCGGAGCGAGCTGGAAAGACGAACATCGAGAGCGGAACATCGGCTTGCACAGGCGCCGAAAGCAGCCAATCGACAACCTTCTGCGCCGCTGCTTCATTCTGAGTCCCGCGGAGTACACCTGCAAACTCAACTTGCCGGTAACAGCCTTCTGTCAGAACTGAGGTCGAGGGCTTGCTTGGCTTCGGTGCCTCGGAGTAGACGATCTCGGCTGGCGGGCTTGTTGCGTACGAGACAACCATGGGACGGTCGCCCTTGCTTGCGCTGAAGACACTTTCGTATGCGTCAGTCCAACTTCCAGAGACTTTGACTCCGTTCGCGTTCAACTCCTCCCAGTACTTCGTCCAGCCGTCTCCGTATTTGGCGATCGTTGCCAGAAGAAAGGCCAGACCAGGGGAAGAACTCGCCGGATCCTCAACCACGAGTAAGTCCTTGTACTGCTTGCTCGTGAGTTGATCGATGTTGGTCGGCGCTGCCAAGTGATGCTTGGCGAACCAGACATCGTCAATGTTGATGCACACATCGCCATAGTCGATCGGCGTCACTAATCCACCCGCGGTGTCCTCGCGAAGACTCGGCACGATCGAGTTGACGTCAGCGGCGGTGTAGGAGCTGAAGACGTCGGCATCCACAGCCTTGGAAAGCAATGTGTTGTCGATGCCGAACATGACGTCGGCGCTCGGCGAGCCCGAAGCGAGCACGGCTCCGGCAACCATCGAACCCGCATCGCCTCCAGTCGTCACTTCAATCGTGATTCCGGTGTCTTTCTTGAACTGATCGACGAGCGACTGGCTTACGACAAAGGAATCGTGTGCGAGTAGTCGTACGGTTGTCGGTCCGGAGGACTCGGTATTGCTGCTGCAGGCGCTGAGCAGAATCCCACTGCTCACGACGAGCCCGATGGTCAATTTTGATGCATGGAAACGCATTTCCACCTTCTCCCTTGCGCTGGCATTACCCAGATCAGGTTCATTGGGTCGGTGGAGACGTCCACCCTCTCAGCGCGCCGAATCTGCGAGCTCCCCTTGGTCATTGCAGTCTAGAGGTGGATGGCTTGGGGCTTGCTGGCACCCGATCAATTAGAACTTGCGCAAGGCGCGAATGAGGAACAAGGCAGCAGTTGCAGAGCCGAGTCCGGCAAGGATGAACACCAGTGACCATCCATCGAATCCGACTGCGGTCCATCGGACAACTCCAGCGGTGATGAGCAAGAGCCCGGCCATCGATTGAAGGAAGACGGCGAACTTGATCTGCCTTTGGGTGGCGCTGTCGTTTTGCACCTGATCAACCTACTGAGGTTGCTGGCTGCTTGCGTTCCAGGTTCGGATCACGTGCTGCTCATGCTCGAATCCGAGAATCGACAAGGTTGCGGGATCCAGTGCAAACAATCGGCCATCAATGGGCTCCAGTGCCAGCCAAGTAGAAGTGAGAATTCGCAGGAGGTGACCGTGAGCCACGAGCACGCACACACCGCCTTGCTCGACAATGGGCAAGCATTGCGAGATCACCCGCGCGGTTCGCGCATGAATATCAGCCAACTGCTCACCGGGGGTGGCGCCAGCCGGGATCGGATCAGACCAAATCGTCCACGTGGGTTCGTTCAGTTGTGTGCGGATCTCTGCGGTGGTCAGGCCCTCCCAAGCGCCATAATCCCATTCGAGGAGATCTGGATCTGTGCGCGTGACTTTGAGCCCGGCGAGAGTGGCCGTGTGCTGCGCCCGTTGCAGTGGGCTGCACAAGACGAGATCAGGATGCGGCGGGATCAATGCTGCAACTGCGCGGGCATCTCTTTCGCCATGCTCGGTCAACGGTATTTCGGTGCGGCCAGTGTGCCTTCCAGAATTGCTCCATTCGGTCTCTCCGTGACGAACGAGGAAGATCTGTCCACCACTCATTGGGCGACCGAGTCTGCTTCCCGGGCCTGAGCCAGTGCAGATTCAAAAAGCTCGCTGGATTGTGCGCCAGTAACGCCAAAACGTTCATCGAGAACAAAGAACGGCACGCCCGTGCAGCCCAAAGTTCTGGCGATTGCTTGATCGCGATAGACGAAGTCGGCGTAGTCGTCGCCCAAGAGCAGAGTATTGGTCGCTGCACTTTCGAAGCCGGCTGCGACCGCGAACGCCGTGAGCTCTTCGACTCCGAAAATCGAGGCCCCTTGCTCGAAATAGGCGCTGAACAGGGTGTTGAGCAAGAGCGTGCCCGATGCCAGATCCTGATCTTGCGCCCAGAGCACAAGCCGATGACCATCGAGAGTATTGCCAGTGAGTGTGCGATCCAGTTGATAGCTCAAGCCGACGCTTGCTGCTGTCTCAGTGATGCCGCGCTGCATCTCAGTTGCCTCGGCAACGCTGACGCCGTACTTCGCGGCGAGCAGTTCGGTCGTGCGCTGCGTCGTTTTGCTTGCTTGCGGATTGAGTTGATACGCGCGATGCCAGATGGTGACCTCGTCCTTGTGCTCGAAGTTTTCGAGGGCAATTTCGAGCTGGCGCTTGCCAATGAAGCACCACGGACACACGAGATCTGACCAGACTTCGATCTGCATGTTCAATCCTCACTCGTCAGGGGCTGACGTCGTCTATCCCAAGCGTAGATACCCAGGGCAGTCAGACCGACGAGCAATTGCGGAACGAACCAAGCCAGCCGCCAGATCAGATCGGCCGCGATGGCGTCGGCCGCCGGACAGCCAAATGCCACCAGCAAGGCGACCAGCGCTGCGTCGACAGTGCCAAGTCCGCCGGGCGTGAGCGGAATACTCGTGAGAATCAGCGAGATCGAGAATGCCGCGAAGACTTCGATCGCGTTCACCGGATCGGGAAATACGCCGAGAGCCGCAAGTCCAACGACGAGCACCAGGATCGGAGCCATCTGAGCGGCTACGTTTGTGAGCGTCAATTGCTTCCATCGGGTGCTCACCATCACTGACGCATGCTTGTTGAAGTTGGCAAGTGCCTCGGAGAGGTCAGGAGGAGTCTTGCGAATCAAGCTATAGAGCTTGTTAGCCGGTGATTGCAAGAACTCGCCAACTCTTCTTGCGGTGGTCTCTGATCGAAGTACGGCAACGATCCCGAGAATCGACATCACGACAGCGCCAAGTCCGAGGCCGGCGATGGTGACGTAGGCGGTAGCGGAGTGGCCATCGGCCACGAGCAGGGTCACGGCAACGGCCGGTGCGCCGAGAATCAGCAAATAGGTCCAGATGGCATCGGCTGTGACTGCTGCTGCGGCGCGAGCAGCTTCAACCCCGTAGCGCGCCAGGATTGCGTATTGAGTTGCTGCGGCGAGGGCGCCGCCGCCGGGCAGGATGTTGCTGATCGAAAATCCCGCCTGGCGATTGATGAAGCTGGTCCGGTAGCCGACCTCAGGCATCGCCGCGGAAGTGGTGAATGGATAGATCCCGATGTTGATGGCACTGGCAACTGCAAGTGCGGCAATCCAAATGGGCGCCATGTCGGCAATTTGGGTGAGCGCGGCTCGGTAGTCACCCATTTGCGGGAACAGGAACGCAAATACCGCGATCACGATGACGAGCCCGATCACAGCAGTGAGCGCTGTGCGCACCGTTTTGCCAGACGGTCTGGAACTCATTCAAGTGACCTTAGCGGCGTTGGCTTGCTCTATTGGGCCTAGTCGAATTCACCATCCGTTCATGTGTGTGATGGCTGGTGTTCTCTAGGGATGCCCCCTGACGTCAACCTCACTCAGACAGCATCCGGATATGGCCAATCCCGACCTGGAACAACGCGACCTGCATTCGGCCGCGACTTCGCATCGAGGCGATCGGGTTTTCAGCCGGCTGGTCACGGGCGCCGCATTCACGTCCCTTGTAGTGCTTGCAGGGATTGCCATTTTCCTGGGCGTACAAGCGGTGTCGGCCTTCCAGACGGAAGGCCTGTCCTTCATCTTCTCGACCGGTTGGGATATCAACACAGATCCGCCAACGGCTGGAATTTGGGGGATGCTCTATGGCTCAGTCCTGTTGGCTGTAATTGGGCTCGTCATCGCTGTGCCCGTCGCCCTCATGCTTTCGATCTTCATGGTGTTCTTGGCGCCGCAGAAGCTCTCTTCGGTGCTGACCAATCTGATCGACCTGTTGGCTGCAATTCCGTCAGTGATCATCGGCCTGTGGGCTTTCTACATCCTGAATCCACCAGCTGAGCAGTGGCAGCAACTCCTCAACCAGTACCTCGGTTGGATTCCGATCTTTCAGAATACGTCGCAGAATTTTTCGGGCACCCCTTTCATCGCAGGTCTGGTCTTGGCAATCATGATGATTCCCATCATCACGTCGATCTCAAGAGAGGTGCTTGGGCGTACACCTCCAGACTTAATCAATGCCGCGGAAGCCCTCGGGTGTTCGCTGTGGACGATGTTGCGGTATGTCGCTCTCCCCTACGGGCGTGGCGGGATCGTTGGCGGTGTCATGCTGGGTTTGGGACGCGCATTGGGCGAGACGATCGCAGTGTTCTTCGTCTTGAAACTCACCTTTGAGACGAACTGGTACCACATCATCGAGTCTGGTGGCGGTTCCATCGCCACGCTTATCGTTTCGCGCTTCGGCGAGGTATCAGGACCAGAAGAGTTGAATCTCTTGCTCGCCGCAGGATTCTTCCTCTTCCTGGGCACGATCGGGGTAAACATCGTGGCGAACTTGATCGTCAATCGGACGGGCGGGTTGAAGAAGTGAGCACCGTGACCTACCAGCCGGGTGGGCCCGAGAGCATGGTCCAATCACCACAGCGACCATGGCGACACAAGCCACCCTCCTTCACGCTTGCTGTTGGTCTTGCTGTTGCGATCCCAGCGCTCATCTCAACGGGACTCTTCTTCTTTTCTCCCATTCCAGGCGCGCTTGTCCTGACCGTCATCTACTTCCCGCTTCAAATTGTGGCCTCAGGCATCGCGGCCTGGTCGACTCGTGGGGTTCGCGGCATCGCTGACTCGGTCATCATCGTCAATGCCATTGGTTCGACAGTTTTCAGCATCGTGGTTCTCGTGTCACTGATCGGCTCGCTCATTGTTCGCGGGCTACGGGCGCTCAGTGCTCACTTCATCTACCAAAACAGCGTCTACATCAATCCGAGTACTCCCCTTGACTATGGCGGCATCGGTCATGCGCTTGTCGGGACCATCTTGGTCGTGGCGATTGCCTCGCTGCTCGCCGTTCCTATCGGCATCGCCACCGCCGTGTACATCACCGAAGTTCGTGGCAAGGCAGTGCCATACGTGCGCTTCTTTGTCCAAGCAATGAGTGGGGTGCCCTCAGTAGTGGCGGGTTTGTTCATCCTGACTATTGCCGTGTCGACTGGTTGGTTCAGCCAGAACGCTTTCGCAGGCGGACTCGCGTACGCGATCCTGATGCTGCCTACAGTGGCGCGCACCGCAGAAGAAGTGCTCAAGCTGATCCCGGACGAACTCCGTACGGGTGCACTGGCCCTCGGCTCCACGCGAGCACGCACTGTGATGCGCGTAGTGCTTCCTGCGGCGAAGACGGGAATCATCACAGCAATCCTGCTCGGCATCGCTCGTGTCATCGGCGAAACAGCACCTCTGCTGCTCGCTGCTGGGAACAACGATGGAACAGTGATCAACCCCTTTGGGCAGGCGATCGCTTCAATCCCCGTGTACATCTTCAACAATGTGGCCGTCCCATATCCCGACGCTGTCGCTCGGGCGTGGGGTGCCGCGCTTGCCCTCATGATTCTGATTGCAATTCTGTTCACCCTTGCACGCGTCCTCGGCCGAGGACGCGTAGGTCGTGCGAAATAGGAGATGGCCATGTCTACAGCTGAATTCGAGGAAGTCGCCATGATGGAATCGGATCTCCTTGTTACGCGTCGGACCGCCCCTAGCGAATTGCGCGCGGAACATGTGAGTGTCTGGTTTGGCAAGCGAAAGGTTTTGGAGAACGTCGACATCGACTTTCCCAAGAACACCGTGACAGCCCTTATCGGACCGTCAGGCTGCGGCAAATCGACCTTCATCAGAACGTTGAATCGCCTGCACGAGTTGATCCCAGGCGCCGCCCTAGCTGGGTCTGTCCTGTATGAAGGCAAGGACATTTACAGTTCAGATATTGACCCTGTGCATATTCGCTTGCAGATCGGAATGGTCTTTCAGAAGCCGAATCCATTCCCAAGCATGACCATCCGTGGCAACGTTCTTTCAGGCCTCAAACTTTCAGGAATGAAGCGCGAGAATCACGACGAGATTGTTGAGCAGACTCTTACGGCTGCAGGATTGTGGAATGAAGTCAAGGACAGGCTCAGCCATGCTGCCGGTGATTTGTCAGGCGGCCAACAGCAGCGCCTAGTGATCGCGCGCGCTCTCGCAGTTCAGCCGAGTGTTCTGCTGATGGATGAGCCATGCTCTGCGCTTGATCCAGCGTCAACGCTCAAGATCGAAGAGACAATTCGACAGTTGTCGAAGGAAGTAACGATCGTAATCGTGACGCACAACATGCAGCAGGCAGTGCGAGTTGCGGACAACACGGCCTTCTTTCTCGCGCAAGAAGGCGAGCCAGGGCACATTGTCGAGCAGGGACTCACTACTGACATCTTCGGTCAGCCTCAGGATCAGCGCACCCTCGATTATGTGAACGGTCGCTTCGGTTAAGCCTCTGTTCATCTCGGCACGCACTGTTCATCTTGGAGTTGACTGCGCGTCACAGATAAGTCCCTGACCGGCAACGTGAATTACGTAACTTCGAAATTGCAGTCATCACATTCATCAAAGGAGGATTCAGTGCGTCGCACACTCGCGATCGTCGCCGGTACCGCAATCGCAGCCTCGGGGCTTGCCATGGTTGCGCCGGCTAATGCAGCCGAAACTGTTCCGGGCGGTGGAGCTTCGTTCCCCGCCGTATTCATGCAGCAGTGCGCAGCCGACTACAACGGCTCTCAGACTAATTTCACGGTCACCTATACCTCTACCGGCTCGGGAACAGGTAAGGGCAACTTCGCTAAGGGCACATTCGTGTTCGGTCAGACTGACTCCGCATATGCCTCAGGGGAACCAACCTTCGCGTGGGAATACGTGCCTAATATCGGCGGTTCGATCGCACTTGCGATCAACCTGAAGAACCCGACTACTGGTCGAACCTTGGGATCCTCGATTCAGTTGACTCAGACAACAGCAGCCAAGATCTTCGGCGGCCAGATCGCAACGTGGAACGCTCCAGAAATCCTCAAGGAGAATCCGCGCATCGCCAAGTCGATTCCGGCAGTGCCAATCACGATCTCTTACCGTTCGGATGCTTCAGGAACGACCAACAACTTCCTGCAGTACATGAATGCATGGGCGCCGACAATCTTCACCAAGGTGCAAGATGACATGTCCACCGGATTCCCCGGTGGTGTGCCACCGCAGAACTCGGTCGCTGGACGTACCAATCAGGGCGTCATGGCGAACGTGCTCGCCAAGGAGGGCACCATCGGCTACGTCGACCTTGGCGATGCCAGGGGCTACCCGTCAGCACGACTTCAGAATGCGATGGGTGAGTTCATCGCGCCTTCGGCCGCATCGGCCGCAAAGAACCTGGCGACTCAGGTCGATATGCAGTCTTCTGGCATCGTGAAGTTGAACTACGAGAACAAGGTCAAGGGTGCTTACCCGATTGCAATCTTCTCGTACGGCCTTGCACAGACTGACGGCAAGGGCGCCAACGGTTTGGGCGTTCGCCAGTTCTTCGACTACGTGCTGGCCAAGTGTGGACCTTCACGCGCATCATCGCTTGGCTACGTCCCGTTGGCAGGAAAGATCCTCGCCAAGGCACGTGAGAACGTCCAGAAGATTAAGTAGTCACTGCTCGACTATCTGCTATTAGCGAAGGTGAGGACGATGTCTCGGAACTCCTTGAAGATCCGGGGCATCGTCCTCACTGCTGTGATTGGGGCAACTGTCGTTGCTCTAAGTGCATGTACACCTCCGATGCCGCCCGATGTTCTCGCTGCCCGCGCTGAGGCACAAATCCAATGCAGCAAGGGCAACGTCGACATCTCGAGGCCGCAGGAGTTTTCCGGTGCAATGAGTACCGTCGGCGATGCGCTCGCGTCAGTGTGCCCTGATCAGACGGTCACGGAAGTGGATCCTGGCGGGGAAGCGCCGGTCGAATTGCTTGGTCAGGCTCCGACCCCTCAAGAAATTCTCGCTTTCAAGACGGCATCCTGTCCGGCAGACAAGATCATCACGATCCCGGCTTTTGCATATCCGGTCACGATTGCCTACAGCGTGGTTGGGCTCGAAGGGCTCGTCTTCACTCCCCAGGCTGCCGCTGGCGTCCTCAATGGCACTGTTACCACCTGGGAGGATCCGCTGATCGCGGATGCCAACCCTGATTTTGATCTGTCCGGACTGCCACCGATATCCCTCGTTTCAGTCGAGGTTCCCAGCGGGGCTGTCTCGGCTATGACCACCTGGATCTCGCAACAGGATTCGGCAGCTTGGCCTGATGGGCCCCTCGCCACCCTGAAGGCAGGCAAGAAGTTCGCTGATCAGGAGGCGATGCTCGCGGAGATGCTCGCAAGTGAAGGCAGCCTGGCCGTTTTGCCGATCTTCACGGCCGTCAACAATGGCATCGCATCGGCCAACCTGCCAGTCAAGGGAGCAGACCTCAACGGCCAAGAAGTGGACACCGTCGTCACCGCCGATGACGTGCAACTGTACAAAGTCGGGTCCGGCGCTACCAATGTGACGACGACGCCTGAGGGCGATATTCTCGCCAGTTCCGCCACTGGCGGCTTTCCAGTCGCAGGCAACTTCGATCTCGCCTCGTCCAAGATCGTGCTCGGCGAAGGCGCCGGGCTTGCCGGTTGGCCGGTGGAGGGCTATGCCCATCTTCTCATCTGCGACTCCGGCTCGAGTTCAGCACTTCCGTTGCTCTATGCGCAGTACCTGGTTCGCCTTGCAGGGCAGGGGGCGCTTGAGTCCTTCGGCCTCACACCTATGCCCGAGCCAATCCGGATCAAGACCTTCATGCCGCTCAGGGTCGTTGCTGCACCTGAGGAATAGACAAAGCCAACGCTGCTACGAGAGCGCCTGCGCGATCTGCTGCAGCCGTGATTGATTCATCGAGAACCAGGCCGAGGTGCCTCGATGCTCGCGTTCAGCGTTGCCGGAATAGGCGCTTGTCTGAGTCTGGCCGTGCTGGGGCTTGGGACACCGAGCGCTAACTTGCTGGTACGTCGCCCCGTCTGCCCCAGGGAATGCCTAGGACTGCTCAGATACCCAAGCACCCAAGCACCCAAGCTCACCAACAGCCGCGCCCAGTGAGGAGGCGGTCCTGGCCAAGTTCTCGTTGCTGGACCGGTTCCTGCCCATTGGGATCCTGACGGCGATGGCTGGCGGACTCCTGCTCGGTTGCCTCGCGCCATCGGCACGGACTGCCCTTGATGCAGTGAAGGTCGGCCAGACATCACTGCCGATTGCACCGGGCCTGCTGCTGATGATGTACCCGGTCCTGGCCAAAGTGCACTACGAGGACATGGGTCACGTCACTGGTGATCGCAAGCTCCTGTGGCTCTCACTCCTGCTCAACTGGGTCATCGGACCGCTGATCGAAGTGCCGGCCCTCGTAGGCCTCGTATACGTGTCGCTATGGCTCCGCCGCCGCTACTTCATCTCCAGGGTGAATGCGGCGTGGGTTCTCATCGCTGAGCTATAAGCATGATGAAGGCCCGCCACAAGACTTGGGTTTTAGTGGCGGGCCTTCATCACTTCCAAAATCCAGTTCAGTGCTTGTGCTTCGGGTTGGGCACGTAGCGCTTCTGTGAAGCGCGAATTTCATTCTCGGCCTCTTGGCGGCCCTCCCAAGATGCACCTTCGACACTCTTGCCGGGCTCGAGGTCCTTATAGACCTCAAAGAAGTGCTGGATCTCAAGGCGGTCAAACTCCGCGATGTGGAAGATGTCGCGCAAGTGCTCCAAGCGTGGGTCACCGGAAGGAACGCACAGCACCTTGTCGTCGCCGCCAGCCTCATCTGTCATACGGAACATGCCGACGGCGCGGCAACGGATGACGACGCCCGGAAACGTGGGCTCTTGAGTCATCACGAGCGCATCAAGCGGGTCGCCGTCCTGGCCGAGGGTGTTCTCAATGAATCCGTAGTCATGTGGGTAGCGGGTGGAGGTGAACAGCATGCGATCCAGGCGAATTCGCCCCGTCTCGTGGTCGACCTCGTACTTATTTCTGCTACCAGCGGGGATTTCAATCGTGACGTCGAATATCAAAGGTTCCATAGTCGCCTAGTGTTCCCTACCGACATGAGTGATGCCGACCGCCAAGGGGGTGAGAGGTGACACATCGGGTACGCCTTTCGCTCATCTTGTCGATGTTGCTCCTTGTCTGCGGATTCGGAAGTCAACTTCCTGCGACTGCTGATCAAGACAATTCACCAGTGCTGCCGATCCTCCCTGTGGTGGGCAGCACCGCGCCGATTCCCTCGACATCTGGGCTCAGGACTGTGCTCGATCCGCTGATTCGCAAGCCCGCTCTTGGCAGTTCTGCCGTTTGGGTTGCCGACCCGGCAACAGGTGCGACTTTGCTGGAGTCACACGCGCAGTTGGCGTTGTCGCCAGCATCAACGCTCAAGCTCTTGACCGCAGCAACCGCGCTGAACACTCTCGGGGCATCCACTCGCCTAGCCACCAGAGCGGTGAGCGATGGATCAACCGTGACGCTCATCGGTGGAGGTGACGCCACCCTGCCGTCGAAGGGCCCAGGTGCTTCACTTGCCGAACTTGCCGTCAAGACTGCGAAAGCGGTCGGAGACGGCTCGATCAATCTGGTGTACGACATCTCGCTCTTCAGCGGGCGAACTCTTGGGGCTGGTTGGTCGCCTTCGTTCCCGGCCGCCGGTGTAGTCGCCCCTGTGCAGTCTTTGATGATGGATCAAGGCCGTGCCAATCCCAAGGGAAATTCGAGAGTCGCCAATCCGGCGCAATATGCAGCGCAGGCTTTTGCTCGCCTGCTTCGAGCAAAAGGCGTGAAGGTCGGATCGGTCACAAAGGGGAAGGCAACTGCGGATGCAGTTGAGATTGCGAGAGTTGAGTCAGCGCCCGTGCAGCAATTGGTTCACCACATGCTCACTGATTCCGACAATGATCTGGCCGAGTCGCTCGCGCATCTGTCGGGCGCCAAACTCAGTGGTGTTGGAAGCTTCGCAAGCGGGGAGCAAGCAATGACCGCCGTCGCAAGCACGCTCGAACTGCCAACTGTCGGCATGGCATTGTCCGATGGCAGCGGGCTGTCGAGTCGAGATCGAGTTTCAGCGCAAACTCTTGGCAGCATCCTGTTGTTGTCCGCGCAAGGCTCCTTTGGTGGCATTGCGCCTGCTCTTGCAATCGCCGCCTTCACCGGCACCTTGGCCGACAGGTTCACGTCCGCGCTTCAGGCCGACGCTGCTGGCTTTGTGCGCGCCAAGACGGGAACACTCAACGATGTGGTCACATTGGCTGGCATCGTTCCTGATGTGGACGGTCGGGTGCTGGTGTTCGCCGTGCTGGCCAATGAAGTGCCATCCATTGTTGGCGCTCGCAAGGTTGTCGACCAAATTGCGACGAAACTTCGTTCTTGCGGATGTACTGAAGCAAAGCCATGACTCAGGAACCTCGCCACTGGGCCTCGACTGCGACCCTCGAGGTGCGCAAAGCGGTTCAGACAAGTCTGGCTGATCTGCAGCCGGGCTCGGTTGTACTCGTTGGCTGTTCTGGTGGTCCAGATTCCCTGGCGCTCGCAGCTGCCGCCGCTTTCGTGGGCCGGACTCTGGATCTCACGGTAGGCGCGGTGATCGTCGATCATCAACTCCAAAATGGATCCCACGCGGTCTCCGCAATGGCACAGGCAGCCTGTCTGGCGTTCGGATTGAATCCAGTACTGATTGTGCCCGTCGATGTAGGCACCCAAGGTGGACCCGAAGCCGCCGCTCGAACGGCCCGCTACGAAGCATTGACCGCGGTGGCGGACCGCTTAGAAGCAACAGCGGTGCTGCTTGGGCACACTCGCGAAGATCAAGCCGAGACGGTGCTTCTGCGCTTGGCTCGTGGTTCAGGCACCCGGTCAATTTCGGCCATGCAAGCAGTTGCTGGCCTGCTGCGAAGGCCGCTGCTGACCCTGCCGCGCGAAGTGGTGCGGGCGAGCGCACTCGATGTGTGCGAGCCCTTGGATCTCGAGCCTTGGCAAGATCCGCACAACAGAGATCCGCGATTTAGTCGAGTCCGATTGCGCGCTGCTCTCGATGAATTACATGGCGCCCTCGGTGCAGGCCTGATCCCCGGTCTTGCCCGCAGCGCTGAACTTGCTGCGGATGATGCGGATGCCCTGGACGAATGGGCGGGGACCGCCTTCGACCAGCTGGTGGACTTCGGCCAAGACCAGCTCGCAGTGGAAGTTGCTGAGTTTGTTCGACTTCCAGTTGCGATCAGAACTCGGATAATCCGACGCATGTGCACGGATCTCGGCTCTAGTCCAGAAACCGTGACGCGGGCACATGTTCTGTCCGTGGATGCATTGGTGCACTCGTGGCATGGTCAGGGAGCAGTCAGTCTGCCGGGGCGGATCAGCGCATCTCGAGAGTATGGGAGGCTGGTCCTTACCACCGTCCTCGACGCAGGAGACCCAGTTGCTACCTGAAGATCTCGGAGCCGATCTTGCTCATGTCCTGGTGAGCGAGGAGCAGATTCACACGCGCATCGCTGAACTCGCTGAACAGATCGAGATTGATTATCGCGACAAGGATCTGCTGCTCGTAGGAGTTCTTAAGGGCGCTGTGATGATCATGGCTGACCTGGCTCGTGCACTGCGCCGCAGTTCAGACATGGACTGGATGGCGATCTCTTCGTACGGCTCCGGAACGAAATCAAGTGGCGTGGTGCGCATCCTGAAGGATCTTGACGGCGACATTGCCGGACGCAATGTGCTCGTTGTGGAGGACATTCTTGATTCCGGACTCACGCTGTCCTGGTTGGTCAGGAATTTGGGCTCGCGCGGCGCTGCTTCGGTCGAAGTGTTTTCACTCCTACGCAAACCGGATGCCCTCAAGGTTCAAGTGCTGCCCAAGTACGTCGGTTTCGACATCCCCAATGAATTTGTCGTTGGATACGGCCTGGATTACGGGCAGAAATACCGCAATTTGCGATGCGTGGGCACTTTGGCTCCGCATGTCTATGGAACCTGATCGCGCGTATCGCCGCACTCCGCTGGTGGGTGGGCTGCTCGTCTCGTAGTACCGTCAGATGATGGACTTCAAGCGGATTATTCGTGGCCCAATCTTCTGGGTTGCGATTGCCGTGACGTTTGTTCTGATCGGCTCAAGCCTGCTTTCCGGGCTTGGCACGCCCGACCAGATCGACACTGGCGAAGCCGTGTCAGACATCAATACAAACCAGGTCGACACCGCCACGCTGACTGATCGTGATCAACTGCTCGAGTTGACTCTGAAGGATGGTTCCAAGGTCCGCACTTCATACATCGCTGGCCAGGGCGTCAACCTTCAAGAGCTTCTGCAGACCAAGGTCGATCAAGGGCAACTGCCTGGCGGCTACAACGTCGTGGTGCCCAGTGAGAACTTGCTGCTCACTTTGTTGTTCTCCCTGCTGCCGATCGCAATCGTGGTATTCCTGCTCTTCTTTTTCATGGGACAGATGCAAGGCGGCGGCAATCGGGTCATGAACTTCGGCAAGTCCAAGGCCAAACTGGTCAACAAGGACATGCCCCAGACTACCTTCGCTGATGTGGCCGGCGCCGACGAGGCAGTCGAAGAACTGCAGGAGATCAAGGAGTTCCTCGCAGATCCGACCAAGTTCCATGCTGTTGGCGCGAAGATCCCCAAGGGTGTTCTTCTCTACGGGCCTCCCGGAACTGGCAAGACCCTGCTGGCTCGCGCGGTCGCGGGCGAAGCGGCCGTTCCCTTCTTTTCGATCTCCGGCTCAGACTTCGTGGAGATGTTCGTGGGTGTTGGCGCCAGCCGGGTGCGCGACTTGTTCGAGCAGGCCAAGGCCAACGCGCCATCCATCATCTTCATCGACGAGATCGATGCGGTCGGACGCCATCGCGGCGCTGGTCTTGGTGGCGGTCACGATGAGCGCGAGCAGACCCTTAACCAGATGCTGGTTGAGATGGATGGATTCGACGTCACTGGTGGCGTCATCCTGATCGCGGCAACGAACCGACCGGACATCCTTGATCCGGCGCTGCTGCGCCCAGGTCGATTTGACCGGCAGATCGCCGTTGATCGTCCTGATCTGCTTGGTCGACACGCCATTCTTCAGGTGCATGCCAAGGGCAAGCCGATGGCCGATGAGGTTGATCTCATGTCTGTTGCGCGCCGCTCGCCGGGTTTCACCGGCGCGGATCTGGCCAATGTGCTCAATGAGGCTGCACTCCTCACTGCCCGCCTTGGCAAGACCCGTGTTGACGACTTCGCACTTGACGAGGCGATTGATCGTGTTATTGCTGGTCCGCAGAAGCGCACGCGCGTGATGGACGATCACGAGAAGAGCATCACGGCTTATCACGAAGCAGGACACGCACTGGTTGCCGGCGCGCTCCCGGGCAACGACCCGGTGCACAAGATCACGATCCTGCCCCGCGGTCGAGCTCTGGGATACACGATGGTGTTGCCCGATCAGGACAAGTACTCAACAACGCGCAGCGAGATGCAGAACCAGTTGGCCTACATGCTCGGCGGTCGAGCAGCAGAAGAGCTCGTATTCCATGATCCAACTACCGGCGCTTCCAACGACATTGAACGCGCAACAGCCGTCGCGCGCGCGATGGTCACCCAATACGGCATGACCGAACGCCTTGGCGCAATTCAGTACGGCCAGCAGAATCAGGAAGTCTTCCTTGGTCGCGACATGGGCCACATTCGCGATTACTCCGAAGACATAGCCAGCGCCATCGATGAAGAAGTGCGCACTTTCATCGAACTTGCGCACCAAGAGGCCTACGACATATTGGTCGCCAATCGCGATGTGCTCGACGCGCTGGTCACCGAGCTCCTTGAAAAGGAAACTTTGGATCGCGCCCAGATTGATGCGGTGTTTGCCACCTTGCAACTGCGAGCGCCTCGCCCGGCCTGGACAGGCTCTGCGCGCCGCCAGCCAGATTCCCGTGGGCCAATCCAACGGGTCTCGCCCTCATCCAATGGGCACAACACGACAGATGAGGTGCAATGAGCATCAACCCAGTGAGCATCGATCCGAATAGTGGGGGCGGGGCATTCGACGCCGCAGGGGTCGAGCGCGCTATTCATGCTCTCCTAATCGCCGTTGGCGAGGATCCCAATCGTGAAGGACTCAAGGACACGCCCGCTCGCGTAGCGCGTTCCTACCGAGAGATCTTTGGGGGTTTGCACATGCAAGCTGAAGAGGTACTCACCACCATGTTTGACATCGGGCATGACGAGATGGTCGTCGTTCGCGATATCGAGATGTACAGCACCTGTGAGCACCACCTTGTGCCCTTCCATGGGCGCGCGCACATCGGCTACATCCCCAATGAGAATGGCCGCATCACCGGGCTGTCCAAGTTGGCGCGTCTCGTCGACGTCTATGCCAAGCGCCCGCAGGTGCAGGAGCGGTTGACGACTCAGATCGCGGATGCTCTGATGCGAATCCTTGAGCCACGCGGGGCGATCGTCGTGATTGAAGCTGAGCACCTGTGCATGTCGATGCGTGGGGTTCGCAAGCCCGGTTCCAAGACTTTGACCAGTGCGGTGCGCGGAACCCTGCGTGATTCAACATCGCGCGCTGAGGCGATGGCGCTGATCCAAGGCCGATGAGCACCCGGCACCCGGCAGGGCTGCCTGCGGCTTTGGGCAATGCCGATCGAACTTTGGTCGTGGGAGTGCTCAACGTCACGCCGGATTCCTTCTCCGACGGCGGTCGTTATCGCAATGCCAAGACCGCGATTGAGCACGGAGTTGCCTTGCACGAATCGGGCGCAGACTTCGTCGACGTGGGTGGCGAGTCGACCCGCCCGGGTGCCGTTCGAATCACTGCCTCCGAAGAAGAGCATCGAGTGCTTGCTGTTCTCAGCGGACTGCGCGCTGCGGGAGTGCCGGCCAGCATCGACACCATGCGCGCGACGACTGCAAGCGCTGCGGTCGCCGAAGGGGCATTCCTCGTCAATGACGTGAGCGGCGGGCTTGCAGATCCGGATATGTACGGAACCATTGCATCGCTTGGAGTCCCTTACGTGGTGATGCATTGGAGAGGCCACAGCGCCACTATGGCGTCGCAAGCTGAATACGTGCACGTTGTCGATGAAGTGCGCTCGGAGATAAGTGAGCGCCTTGCCGCCGCGATCGATGCTGGAATCTCTGCGGATGCGCTCGTGATCGATCCAGGTTTGGGATTCGCGAAGGATGCCGATCACAACTGGGCTTTGCTGCATTCACTCAATGAGTTCGTCGCGATGGATTACCCAGTGCTCCTTGGAGCATCGAGAAAGAGATTTCTTGGCAGCCTGCTGAGTTCGGATAATGGTGAAGCGCGTGCGGTTGATGAGCGCGACATCGCAACTGATGCGATCTCGGCACTTGCTGCCGCTGCTGGAGTCTGGGCAGTGCGCGTGCACGATGTGCCGGGAAGTGTTGATGCGGTGCGCGTTGGTCAGGCATGGAGATTGGGGCGGGGATGAGTAGAGATCAGATTGTCATCACCGGAATTCGGGGCACGGGACACCATGGTGTCTTCGACTACGAGCGCAGAGATGGACAGGAGTTCGTAGTTGACATCACCCTGATTCTGGCTCCCAGCAAGGCAGCACACAGTGATGATCTCAATGACACCGTCGATTATGGGGCGGTGTCGCAGGTGGTGTTCGATCGCATTGTTGGCGAACCGGTCTCGCTCATCGAAACTCTCGCCGAACTGATCGCGGCCGATGTACTACGAATCCCTGGGATCGAGCAAGTAGAAATCACAGTGCACAAGCCTCAGGCCCCGATTCCGGTTCCCTTCCAGAGCGTCGCCTTGAAGATTCAGCGCCCGTGAGTTCTGCAGTTCTTGGGCTCGGGGCGAATTTGGGCGATGCCCTCGGAGCACTGCAAGGTGCTGTGGATGCGCTTGCCCAAACAGCGGGAATCACGGTGATTCGAAGTTCATCCGTCTTTGCGACTGACCCAGTTGGAGGGCCTGAGCAACCGACCTATGTCAATGCCATAGTGCTTATCGATACATCGCTGACTCCATTGCAATTGCTCGAGCAGGTGAATGCAATAGAGGTGGACTGGCACCGGACCCGTGAAGTGCGGTGGGGTCCGCGCACTCTCGACATCGACATCATCGTTTTCGATGACCTTGTCTCCTCAGATGAGCGACTCACCCTTCCTCACCCCCGCGCGGCCGAGCGCGGCTTCGTGCTTGTTCCGTGGCTCGACGCTGACAGCGAAGCTGAGCTCTTGGGCGTACCTGTGAGCGCGCTCGTCAAAGGAGTCGATACCACGGGCGTACAACAGTTGGATCCGCCGCTGATCTTGCAGGTTCATTCGTGAGGCCGACTCGAATCCGTCTGCTCCTGGCGCTAGGAGTGCTTGCCGGTTCAATCGGCTGGGCCGTAGCCGTACTCGTCGACAGCCAGTCCGGTCGCGTCGTGCCAATCCCGTGGTTGGCCGCTGTCACCTTGTGGTTTCTGACGATCGCGCTGCTCATCTGGACGGTGCTGGCCCAGCCACGGTTGAAGCGCAAGCGCGGGCATCGCCCCATGGCGCCGCTCGTGGCCGCACGCACGGCTGCGTTGGCCATGGCCGGTTCTCGCACCGGCTCTCTGGTTGCTGGTTTCTATGCCGGGATCTGCCTTGGCACCCTGCCCTCGCGTGCAACGCAGGCCGGCTCGGACACTGTCTGGATAAGCCTTGCCTCGGCTGCTGGTGCACTCGCCCTGGCCGCGGCGGCACTGTGGCTCGAGCACATTTGTCGATTGCCAACCGACGGCGATAACAACGATTCTGGCCTCGGTAGGGTCAGCGCATGAGTACTGAGCCTGAGCTTGAGGACCTGCCCTTTGATGAATTGCGGCAGCGGGCCTTTCACCATGCCGAGAAGCACCTCGACCTTGGTTTCTTCACTGATCTCTTTGGCCACATGCCGAGCATGGCTGCGATCGAGGGTGAAGGCGGTGACTTGGGGGCCGTCGGTGGCACCTTCATCGAGACAGTTCGCGCTGTGCGCGAGATGTTCGGCGACAACCCGCTCGACCCGACCACGGAGGCACTGCTGCGTGCCCGTTTCGCCACCTATCTTCGCGAGCACGACGAGAAGTAGTTCTCGAATTCCGTGTTTGCTCTTGTAGCAGAGCAAGTCGGCTGAAGTTCAACGTAACTTGCCTGCATGACCCCAGATCCAGAGTTCACTCGATCTCAGGCCCGTGCGCTTCAGCGGTCGGCGTCACCCACGACGAAGGTGCACGACTGCAGCATCACGCCCAGATGTTCAAGCCGAAGACCTATCAGGGTGCTGGTCAGGGATTGCACCATGGCCAAAGACGGGGTGCGCAACTTCAGTCGCCAGGGAGTCTTGCCACCGGCGCTGTCCAGCAGGGCGCCAAGAATACCCAGCGGGCCCTCGATAGCCAGGTAGCTCGTGCCCTCGGGAACGCGCACTACTTTCGGCAGCGGCGTGTCGACAGGCCCAGGTCCGGACTGTCGCAGCCAGGCAGCTGCGGCTCGAATGATCTCCAGGCTTGGTTCGAGCTGCTCGGCCAGCAGGCCCAGGCGACTGGGAATATCGCTGGCCTGCCCAAGTTGCATGGGCACTTTGACTTGGGCGTATGCCAGATAGGGCTGCTGGATCCGCAGATCCATGTTGATCCCACAGGCGCGTGCGCAAATCCCGGATAGGCCGAATGTGTTCACCTGCTCGTCGGTGATGACTCCGATGCCAATCAGATGTGCGAACTCGCGTTCGGCCTGGCTGCGCAAAGCTGGCAAGAGCAACTGCAGTGAATCGAGCTCGGTCTCCAGCGCGTCCAGCCACTCCGGGGGCAGTTCATGAGCGATTCCGCCGATGCGCACGAACATCGGGTGCAGGCGCGTTCCAGTCAACTGCTCATGCACGTGCATGAGACTCTCTCTTGCCTGTATCGCTTGCGAGGGCCCAGTGCTGGTGGCGCCAAGCATGAGCAGGCCCGTGGTGACCCGGTCAAGCTCGGCAAGCAGCATTCGCGACCAGCTTGCACGTTCGGGCGGAGTGATGCCCATCGCATCCTCAAGTAGCAGTGCGATATTCAACTCAGCGTGGAAGGCATTTACCCAGTCGTGACGACTTGCCAACATGAGCAGTTGTCGGTAGTCGAGGGATTCGAAGATCTTCTCATCGCTGCGATGCATGAAGCCGATTCGTGGGTCGGCAGCGATGATGATCTCGCCGTCCAAGTGGAGATTGATTTGCAGCGCCGCATGTTGTGTTGGATGAAGCATGCCAAGGTCGATATACATGTCCGCTGGCAAGTGTCGTGCCATCCCGAAGGCGACCAAGACCTCGCGAGTGCTCACTGCGGCATCCTCTCAGGCAGCGTCAGTCACCATGGCGAGTCTGCAACGTCTACGCTCGGGATTGTGACGGCTCCTCCCCGACTTCGTGTCGGCGTTATTGGCACAGGCCGAGCTGGATCTGTTATTGCCGCGGCACTCCAGCGCGCTGGGCATCCCGTCATTGCAGCCTCGGCCGTCTCGGATCTTTCACGCTTGCGTGCTGAAGCGCTGTTGCCGACAACTCCGATTGTTGACTTGGCCGAGGTGGCTGCAACGACTGATCTTGTACTCGTCGCTGTGCCAGATGACTCTCTGATCGGGCTAGTGCAAGGTCTTGCCAATGCCGGTGTTGTCAGGCCTGGCCAGTTCTGGATGCACTTGAGCGGTCGTTACGGCATCGAAGCCCTTGATGCGGTGGTGAAGGAAGGTGCGCTGCCACTGGCAATTCACCCGGTGATGTCGTTCACCGGCACCAGCATCGATCTTTCGCGGCTTGCTGACTGTCCCTTTGGGGTGACAGCTCCGGATGCCTTGCGCAGCGCGGCGGAAGCCCTCGTGATCGAAATGGGAGGCGAGCCAGTCTGGGTGCCTGAAGGCAGTCGTCCGCTGTATCACGCAGCCCTTGCCTTCGGATCGAACTTTCTGATCACCCTTGTGGCGCAGAGCGTTGAACTTCTGCAGCGAGCCGGCATTGAGCAGCCCCAACGCGTGCTCGCTCCGCTGCTTGGAGCAAGCCTGGATAACGCCCTTCGGCTCGGCGATCAGGCATTGACCGGACCTGTCGCACGCGGAGATGCACGCTCTGTGGCAGCGCATATTGAAGTCATCGGCAATGAATCAAGCACTGCTGAAGCCGCCTATCGCGCGCTCGCTCGGGTGACTGCGGACCGCGCCGTTGAAGCAGGCTTGCTGTCGGCCAGCCTGGCGGGTCCGCTCCTTGAGGTGCTCAACTCCCACGGCGATCCGTCATGACCGCACGTCTGGTTTCCACGCACGCAGAACTCGTAGCCGAACGTGGTCAACTGACTCCGGTCGCCGTGGTGATGACGATGGGTGCCTTGCATGAGGGTCACGCGGAGTTGATTCATTGTGCGCGTCAGGAGGTGGGTCGTTCGGGCTGCGTGATCGTGACCGACTTCGTCAATCCAACTCAGTTCGGCGAGGCTGAGGATTTCGAGCGCTACCCCCGCACTCTTGACCATGACCTCGAACTCGCAAATGTTGCTGGCGCTGATCTGCTGTATGCCCCTGCAGTTGAGGAGTTGTACGGATCAGCGAATCTGCAGGAACTCGGGGCACAGGTCATGGTCATTCCCGGTGAGCTTGGTTCGATTCTTGAAGGCAGTTCCCGTCCTGGACATTTCCAGGGGATGCTTACGGTGGTCGCGAAATTTCTGAATTTGACTGACCCGGACTTCGCGCTGTTTGGACAGAAGGACTACCAACAGCTCGCACTGATCAAAGCGATGGTGAAGTCCCTGTGCTTCTCGATCAATGTCGTTGGAGTTCCGACCGTGCGCGAAGAAGATGGCCTGGCTTTGAGCAGCCGCAATCGATTCTTGACCAAGCATGAGCGGGGAGAAGCGGTAGCGCTTCCGCGGGCCATTGCGGTGGCGGCAGAAGTGGCGGCTCAAGACGGTGCGCTGGCAGGCGAGCGTGCAGGTCGGGCAGTCCTCGTCGATCACCCCGATATCCACTTGGACTACCTCGTCATCACCAATCCTGAACTTGGTGATCCTGTGATTGGCGAGGGACGGGTGCTGATTGCGGCCAAGCTCGGCTCTGTTCGGCTGATTGACAACATGCCTTGCTTCATTGGCGGCAGCGGGTGAACCTGCTTCCGATCCAACTCACCGCCGCGCCTCCGGGTTGGACTGTGCGAGCCGACGTCATCGTGGTGGGCTCAGGTGTCGCGGGACTAGCGACGGCACTGCATGCGCGCAGAGTTGGGCTCTCGGTGCTCCTGGTGACCAAGGCGACTGTCAACGAAGGTTCGACGCAGTGGGCGCAAGGCGGCATCGCAGCCGCATTGGCCGAAGACGATTCGCCTGCGGAGCATCTCGAGGACACCTTGGTGGCCGGCGTCGGGCTCTGCGATGAAGAAGCAGTGCGAGTGCTAGTGACCGAAGGCCCAGCGGCAGTGCGCGGACTCATGCGTTTGGGCGCTCGGTTTGATACTGAGCCGGGCGGTGGCATCGCTCTTTCGCGCGAGGGCGGACACCACCGCGATCGCATTGCGCATGCTGGCGGTGACGCGACAGGGGCTGAAATCTCACGTGCTCTGGTGCAGGCCGTTGCTCGTGACCCTGGCATTGAGCTTGTTGAGAATGCGCTTGCTCTTGATCTGATCACCGATGCAAGCGGCGCTACTCAGGGCATCACCTTGCACGTGATGGGTCAAGGGCAGCGTGATGGGGTCGGAGCCGCCCTTGCTCCGCGGGTCGTGCTTGCCACTGGTGGATTTGGCCAAGTCTTTCGACAGACCACGAATCCATACGTCTCCACTGGCGACGGCGTTGCGCTAGCGCTGCGGGCTGGTGCTGACGTCGCCGATGTCGAGTTCGTGCAGTTCCACCCGACGGTGATGTGGCTTGGACCTTTCGCACAGGGCCAACAACCACTCGTTTCTGAAGCGGTGCGGGGTGAGGGCGCATTTCTCATTGATTCGACCGGCACTCGGTTCATGGCCAACGAGCATGAGATGGCAGATCTGGCACCGCGTGATGTGGTGGCCAAGGCGATCATGCGTCGCATTCGCGAATCGGGCACTGAGCACGTGTGGCTTGATGGCCGCGCTCTCGGTGCAGATACCTGGGTGCGTCGCTTTCCCACGATCCTGGAATCGTGCAGATCGCGCGGTATCGATCCCGTCACTGATCTCATTCCCGTCGGGCCTGCGCAGCATTACGTGTCCGGCGGCGTGCGCACCGATCTTCATGGCCGCACTTCCATTCCCGGGCTGTATGCCTGCGGCGAAGTTGCCTGCACAGGTGTTCATGGCGCCAACCGGCTGGCATCCAATTCCCTGCTCGAGGGCCTTGTCTTCGCTGCCCGTATCGGTGTGCGAATGGCTGTGCACCCGGGAATCGTGCGTGATCCGATCGTGCCAGGGCACGGTGGCCAGCGTCTGCTCGCGCATCAGGCTCGGCGTCGGGTTCAGCAGACCATGGACACCCACGTGGGAGTCCTGCGAAGTGAGCATTCACTGGAGATGGCAAACAAGGAACTCTCTGACTTGGCTTCCTCGGAGGAAGGCCGGCCCAGTACTGAGGATTGGGAGACGACGAACATTCACACCCTCGCCTCAGTGGTCACTCGACATGCAGCGTTGCGTACGGAAACTCGCGGATCACATTGGCGCGAGGATTTCCCGGTGCTCGACGACGAGCACTGGCGGCATCGTTTGGTCAGCAATCTCGACAGCGATGGAACACTGCGCACGCGCTCGGTTTCGCGATCGGGTGCTTCCTACAAAGACGAAGGGTGAGCATGACTGCATCCGATCTCCTCGGCCCAACGATCGCGCAAATGCTGATGGCTTCCCGCCTTGATCCAGAGGCGGTCTGCCAGCTCATTCGACTGGCCATTGATGAGGATCTCGATGGTGGCGTAGATGTCACCAGCGTTGCCACTGTGCCCGTGGATCAGATGTCAGTTCTTGATTTTGTGGCTCGCAAGCCGGGTGTGATTGCCGGAGTTCCCGTGGCTGCTGCTGTATTCATGATAGTGTGCGCTGATTCGGACGTGGCCATTGATTTTGCAAGCCAGGATGGCGACGAAGTTGCCGCGGGCGAACTCGTGCTCTCGGTTCGCTCAACCACCCACGCACTCCTGCAAGCCGAGCGACCAGCGCTGAACTTCCTGAGTCACTTGAGTGGCATCGCGACACTGACGCACGAGTGGGCGGCTGCGATTCGAGGCACTGGTGCTGCGATCCGCGATACGCGCAAGACCACTCCAGGATTCCGCGCACTTGAGAAGTACGCGGTGCGTTGTGGTGGGGGAGTCAACCATCGGATGTCGCTCTCCGACGCAGCGCTGGTCAAGGACAACCATGTACTGGCAGCCGGTGGCGTGGCTGAGGCCTTCGCGTTGGTGCGCAGCAGCTTCCCGGGAGTCCCGGTAGAGGTCGAGGTCGATTCCCTCGAGCAGCTGCGCGAAGTCGTCTCGGCAGGTGCCGATCTTGTGCTGCTCGACAATTTCACCATCGATCAGACGCGCGATGCCGTTGCGTTCGTCGACGGTCGGGCACGGCTTGAAGCCTCTGGTGGGCTGACTCTCGACGTGGCACATGCTGTGGCAGCCACCGGAGTCGACTACCTTGCTGTCGGTGCGCTGACCCACTCAGCGCCAGTGCTCGATATCGGCGCGGATCTCAGACAGGCGGACTGATGCTCCTCACAATTGACGTAGGCAATACGAACACGGTCATTGGCATGTTCGACGGTCAGGATCTGACCGCGTCGTGGCGTATCAAGACCGATGCCCGTGACACCGCCGATGAGATCGCGCTCACCTTCAGAGGCCTGCTCGATGGTCATTCGCCCATCACCGGCATCGCCCTATGCAGCACCGTGCCGTCAGTACTTCGTGAGATGCGCCTGATGCTTGTGCGCTACTTCAACAATGTCGAGACTGTCATCGTCGAGCCAGGTATCAAGACCGGGGTGCCGGTGCTCACGGACAACCCCAAAGAGGTCGGCACTGATCGCATTGTCAACACCGTTGCAGCCTTCGCGCTCTACGGCGGACCGAGCATCGTCGTTGACTTTGGGACGTCGACCAATATTGACGTCATCTCAGACAAGGGTGAATTCCTTGGTGGTTCGTTTGCGCCTGGCATCGAGATCTCCCTTGATGCATTGGCGCAGCGTGCCGCAGCCTTGCGCAAGGTTGAGCTGGTGAGACCGCGTGCAGCAATCGGCAAGAACACTGTCGAAGCCTTGCAGTCTGGTGCGCTCTACGGATTCGCCGGTCAGGTTGACGGCATCGTGGATCGCATAAGCGAGGAGTTGGATGAAGTCAGCGCCGTGATTGCCACCGGTGGTCTTGCCACGCTCGTCATCGATGAATCGCGCACCATCACTCACCACGAGCCTGACCTGACTCTTATTGGGCTACGACTGGTGTTCGAGCGCAACTCAGTGCGCTAGTTCTTGACTCGCACGTACGAGTCCGACAACGACGCTCAGTCCATGAGCCGTCCCTCGTGTCCGCGGCAGCACGAGAGTGCGCATCCCCAATCCGGTGCCACCCACATCGTCATGCCCACTGTCACCGACCATCAATGACTCGGCTGCCGTACTACCAAGTGCGTCGAGCACTGCAGCAAAACTCGCGAGTTCCGGCTTGACGACACCAATCTCACACGAGAGCACTACGGCGTCGGCGTACGACGAGAGACCTTCGCGATCAAGAACGGTATGCAATGCGAGTGCTGCGTTGGAGAGCATTCCGATTCGAACCCCGAGCTCCTTGAGTGCGGCCAGGGTCGGGGCTGCATCTGTGTAGGCATGCCAGGTGTCCAAGATGACCTCGTACAGTGCGCTGCCGAGTTGATCGTCAATGCGTGGGCCTTGGATAAGCAGCTCGTGAAAGACCCGCTTATGCGCCTGGGCTGACAGATCGCGTTCGCTTGTTGGATCCAGCACTCTCGCGTTCTCCCAGACCCGATCAAGAAATTTGGCCAACTCGGCGTATGCAGTAGCCGTGAGAATCAGGCCCGACTTCGTCAGTGCAATGTCCAGCCATTCACGGGAGTCGCCTTGGTCGATCAGGGTGGAGTGGACGTCGAAGATCACGGTGGTGATCGGCTGGACGGGATTGAACGGCGCCTGCGCGGCGGCTTCGACGAGCATGCTTGCAGCGTAGGCCTTGCCACTAGCCTTGCTTGTCGTGACCACAGACCACGATGAGGAGCAAGAGCTCCCCGAGCAGATGCGCATTCGTCTGGACAAGCGAGCCCGCCTTGCCGAACAGGGTCGTGATCCATACCCGGTGTCCCTGCCGATTACGCATGCGATCGCTGCAGTTCGTGCAGAGTTCCCCGAACTGCCCATCGATACTCAGACATCCGTGATTGTCGGCGTTGCTGGGCGCGTGATGTTCGTCCGCAACACAGGCAAACTTTGCTTCGCCACCTTGCGGGCAGGGGACGGCAGTGAGATTCAGGCGATGCTGTCCTTGGCCAATGTCGGTGAAGACTCTCTTGAACAATGGAAGGCTCTGGTCGACCTCGGCGATCACGTGTTTGTGGAGGGTGAGGTCATCACTTCCAAGCGGGGTGAGCTCTCTGTTCTGGCAAGTTCGTGGGCAATGGCAGCTAAATCTCTTCGGCCGCTGCCTGTAGCGCACAAGCCGATGAACGACGACAGCCGCATCCGTCAGCGCTATCTCGATCTGATCATGCGTCCTGAGGCGCGGCAGATGGCCCAGACGCGAGTCGCCGTGGTCGGCCAGATTCGCCGAAGCATGGAGGGCCGAGGTTTCCTTGAGATCGAAACCCCGATGCTGCAGACCATGCATGGTGGCGCGACTGCCCGGCCGTTCGTCACCAATTCCAATGCCTTTGACATGCAGTTATTCCTGCGCATTGCGCCAGAGCTCTTCTTGAAGCGAGCTGTCGTTGGTGGGCTAGAGCGAGTGTTCGAGATCAACAGGAACTTCCGAAATGAGGGAGCTGACTCAACCCACTCGCCTGAGTTCGCGATGTTGGAGTTCTATCAGGCCTACACGGATTACATCGGCATGGCGCACACCACTCGTGAGCTGATTCAGGAAGCTGTGTTTGCAGTGTTCGGCTCGCATGTCGCAACACACCTGGACGGCACTGAGCTCGATCTCTCGGGGCAGTGGCCGATGGTTTCCCTGTATGGCGCGCTCTCGGCTGCGGTGGGCGAGGAGATCATCCCGCAAACTTCCAGGACGCGACTTCTTGAACTTGCAAAGTCCGTTGAGCTCGAAGTTGGATCGACTTGGGTCAACGGCAAGATTGTTGAAGAGCTGTTCGAGTATCACGTCATCTCGAGCTTTGGGGGCCGTCCCACATTCGTGATCGACTTTCCGGTCGATACCTCGCCACTGACTCGCGACCACCGCACTGATCTGGGCAAGGTTGAGAAGTGGGATCTCTACATCAACGGATATGAGCAGGCCACTGGATACTCAGAGTTGGTTGATCCCGTCATCCAACGAGAGCGCCTAGTGGAGCAGGCTGCACTGGGTGCTCGCGGGGATGTGGAAGCGATGAAGCTTGACGAGGATTTTCTTCGTGCTCTCGAACATGGCATGCCACCGTCTGGTGGTGTTGGTGTTGGCATCGACCGACTCCTGATGACTCTCACAGGTCTGGGGATTCGTGAGACCATCCTGTTTCCACTCGTCAAGCCTGAACGGGCCTGACTTACAGGAGGAATCCCGTGCTCGTACGTCCAGCTCATCCGCGAGATGTCCCCGCCATCCGCGAGATGGTCGAGTACTACGCCTCGCGCGGGATCTTGCTGGCCAAGGCCACGGTCACGCTGTATGAGCAGGTGCAGGAGTTCTTTGTTGCCGAGGATGGCGACGAAGTCATCGGTTGCGGCGCTCTGCACGTGATGTGGGAGGACCTCGCCGAGGTGCGCACTGTCGCGGTTCGGCCAACGACCACTCGCTCGGGAGTCGGGTCTGCCATCCTGCAAGCCTTGATCGCACGGGCTCAGGAGCTGGACATCACTCGCATTTTTTGTCTTACCTTCGAGACTCGCTTCTTTGGCAGTCACGGCTTCAAAGAGATCCAGGGCGCACCAGTTGACCCCACGGTCTACCAACAATTGCTGCAGTCCTATGACGAAGGCGTCGCTGAAATGCTTGGGCTCGAACGCGTCAAGCCCAACACTCTTGGCAATCATCGAATGCTGCTGGAACTGTGAAGCGCCTCGCTTCGACTTTGTTGGGACTTCTGCTCCTCTCGCTGGTGCCCTTGCCTGCACACGCGGTCGACGGAGCCCTTGCTGGAGCTGTGATCGCCTTGGATCCGGGGCATCAACTCGGCAATAGCAATCCAAAGTTCAGTTCGCAGATGAAGCAGAAGCGCTTCAATGGCACGATCGTGAAGTCGTGCAACACCTCTGGCACGGCCACCAATGCGGGATTGCCAGAAGCCACGTTCAACTGGCGAGTGAGTCAACAACTGAAGAAGATGCTGGAAGCGCAAGGTGCGCGAGTAGACCTGACGCGCACGACCAACTCGCGAAATTCTTGGGGTCCTTGCGTGTGGGATCGCGGAGGTTTCAGCGAGAAGGTCGGTGCCAAGGTCTTTGTGAGCATCCACGGTGATGGAGCTCCCGCCAAGGGCCGCGGCTTCCATGTCATTGCCCCAGGACGCGTCAAGGGATGGACCGATGACATTGCGGCCGGAAGTCGAACTCTGGCTCGCAACATGATTGCTGGGATGCAAGAGGCAGGAGCTATGCCAACAACGTATCTCGCAAGCCCGTTGTCCGTTCGAAGCGATCAGACCACGCTGAACTTCAATGGTGTTCCTGCTGTGATCGTGGAACTTGGCAACATGCGCAATGCGCGCGACGCTGCGCTGATGTCTTCGGCGGCCGGGGTGGCGCAGTACGCCAAGCAGTTGGCTTCAGGTATCAGCCGGTATTGCGCAGTCCAGTCGCGATGCCGTTGATCGTGACCGAGAGGCGTGTATCAGCGCCGGATCCGGATCGACTCCACCTGCTCGATCCTCGCGAACCGGCTCATCTGCGTTTGTTCTGCAACTCCACGGGAGCGCTCCACCTGCTCGGCGATATTGGCCAAGTCGAAGAAGATGGAGAAGGCCCGGGCCAGCCGGGTAGCGGTGGGCAGATCGAACGATTCGAGCAGAGTCCGAGCCTCAGCGGCGTCGCGCCTGACCGCATGTCGGACTTCCTCGACCAAATCCAGGAGCTTTTGGCCCTCTTGTCGGGCCTCCGTCTGGCCCAGCAACTGTCCGAGTTCGCGGACATGTGCCCGAAGCCTGGCGTCCGAGTTGTCCTGGGGGCCGCCCTCTGGCACGCCCTCCATCCTCGTGCATGCGTGTTTCAGGCGAATTACATCGGGCCTGTTCGCGGCTGGCGTACACGCGAAAGGGAAGGTTCTGGTCCTGGTCGTGGTTCCCTTATCTACAGCGTCCGGCGACACACTGCTGAAATCGAAAGCAGATTAAGGTTTGGGTAGTACGGAAGCAGTGAAGCAATGAGGCTGTACGCGCAAGTTGTAGCAGTAGACGAAGAGGGGTGTGTCCGATGTTTGAGCGGTTTACCGACCGGGCCCGACGAGTAGTGGTGCTTGCGCAAGAGGAAGCGCGCATGCTCAACCACAACTACATCGGAACTGAGCACATTCTTCTGGGTTTGATCCACGAAGGTGAAGGCGTCGCGGCCAAGGCTCTTGAGAGTCTGGGCATCTCGCTGGAAGCTGTGCGCAGTCAGGTCGAAGAAATCATCGGCCAGGGACAACAGGCACCAAGTGGGCATATCCCTTTCACCCCACGCGCCAAGAAGGTTCTTGAGCTGTCTCTGCGCGAGGCGCTGCAGCTTGGGCACAACTACATCGGAACTGAGCACATCCTGCTTGGCCTCATCCGCGAGGGTGAAGGCGTCGCCGCACAGGTGCTCGTCAAGCTTGGCGCCGATCTCAATCGTGTGCGCCAGCAGGTCATCCAATTGCTCAGTGGCTACCAGGGCAAGGAGCCAGCCAGTGGGGCTGGTCCCGCAGAAGGAACCGCGTCCACGTCGTTGGTGCTCGATCAATTCGGGCGCAATCTCACCGTGGCTGCCCGCGAGGGCAAGCTTGATCCCGTCATCGGGCGCGAGAAGGAGATCGAGCGTGTGATGCAGGTGCTGTCACGTCGCACGAAGAACAACCCAGTGCTTATTGGTGAGCCCGGCGTTGGCAAGACTGCCATCGTTGAAGGCTTGGCTCAGAACATCGTCAAGGGCGAGGTCCCAGAGACCCTGAAGGACAAGCAGCTGTACACCCTTGACCTTGGCGCACTGGTTGCGGGCAGCCGCTATCGCGGTGATTTCGAGGAGCGCTTGAAGAAGGTGCTCAAGGAGATCCGTACTCGCGGCGACATCATCCTTTTCATCGACGAGATGCACACTCTTGTCGGTGCAGGCGCGGCTGAAGGCGCGATCGACGCGGCGAGCATCTTGAAGCCGATGCTCGCTCGCGGTGAGCTCCAGACAATCGGTGCAACCACCCTGGATGAATACCGCAAGCACATTGAGAAGGACGCCGCACTCGAGCGTCGCTTCGCTCCTATCCAGGTCGATGCTCCTGATGTGGTGCATACAGTCGAGATTCTCAAGGGTCTGCGCGATCGCTACGAGTCACATCACCGAGTCTCGATCACCGATGGTGCACTCGAAGCAGCGGCTCGCCTCTCAGATCGCTACATCTCTGATCGCCAGCTGCCTGACAAGGCAATTGACCTCATCGATGAGGCTGGTTCGCGGCTGCGCATTCGCCGCATGACTGCGCCACCAGATCTTCGTGAGTTCGACGATCGCATTGCGGTCGTGCGTCGTGAGAAGGAATCGGCAATCGACGCGCAGGATTTCGAGAAGGCTGCTGCGCTTCGCGATGACGAGAAGAACTTGATCGCTGACAAGTCACAGCGTGAGAAGGAATGGAAGGCAGGCGATCTCGATGTCGTCGCCGAAGTCGATGAGCGGTTGATCGGCGAGGTTCTTGCGCTCATGACGGGTATTCCGGTTACTGATCTGACTGAAGACGATCTGGCTCGACTGCTGCGCATGGAAGAGGAACTGCACAGGCGGGTCATCGGCCAAAGCCAAGCCGTCAAGGCGCTGTCGAAGTCGATTCGTCGTACGCGTGCGGGTCTGAAGGATCCCAAGCGTCCCTCGGGTTCATTCATCTTCGCTGGCCCCTCTGGCGTCGGCAAGACCGAACTGAGCAAGGCCCTGGCTGAGTTCTTATTCGGCAATGAAGATGCCTTGATCGCACTGGACATGAGCGAGTACGCCGAGCGCCACACTGCTTCGCGGCTGTTTGGCTCCCCTCCCGGCTATGTCGGATACGAGGAGGGCGGGCAGCTCACTGAAAAGGTGCGCCGCAAGCCGTTCTCAGTGGTGCTGTTCGACGAGATCGAAAAGGCCCACCCGGACATCTTCAACTCGCTGCTGCAGGTGCTCGAAGAAGGACGACTCACTGACGCTCAAGGTCGGGCAGTGGACTTCAAGAATACGGTGATCATCATGACCACCAACCTCGGTAGTCGCGATGTTTCGCAGGGGGTTCTGCTGGGCTTTGCTCCAGAGAACGATGGCGAGACTGGCTATGAGCGCATGAAGGCCAAGGTCCAGCAGGAGCTCAAGCAGCACTTCCGTCCTGAGTTCCTCAATCGCATCGACGATGTCATCGTCTTCCACCAGCTCACCGAACTTGAGATCGTCGAGATTGTCGACCTCATGATCGCCAGCCTGGAGAAGCGTCTTGCCGACAAGGACATCGACATCGAGTTGACTACCGCTGCAAAGGCACTGGTCGCTGAGCGGGGCTATGACTCCCAGCTCGGCGCTCGACCGCTGCGTCGTGCGATTCAGCGCGATATTGAGGATCCGCTGAGCGAGAAGATGCTCTTCGGTGATCTCAAGCCCGGCAACATCGTCGTGGTGGATGTCGAGGGCGAAGGCGATGAGCGGGAGCTGACCTTCACGGCCACGCCTCGGGCGATCCTGCCTGATATGCCGCCGGTCGAGACTGCCGGTTAATTCGTTGGTAGCGCGTACCCCATGGGGGTGCGCGCTATCAAGCCGTCTGCAACAAGGCTCTCCAGCGCACGTTCGCGCTGCTGAACATCAGCCCAGGCTTCTTCAATCGCGCTGATCTCTCCTCCACCGCTCACTGCCCTCAGCAGAGTTCCGCGCGCCTGCCGGTCGCTTCCTTCGAAGTGTGGCTGCCTGCGGGCCTGGGGTCCGTTCTGAGGCTGCCCAGCTGCAAGCCACAGGCAGGAGCCCTGCAGCGGGCACTCCTGGCACTTCGGCGCTCGCGCGGTGCAGACGACTGCTCCCAGCTCCATGACAGCTGCTGACCAGCGCGCGCCCGTTGTTTCGGTAACCAGGCCCGCGGCCAGGGCCCGTTCAGCATTCGTCAGATGTGCAGGCATTGCGGCTTGACCACCCCAGGCTCTGGCGATCACCCTTCGAATATTCGTGTCGAGCACGACCGTCGGCTGTCCGTAGGCAAAGGCCGCTACCGCGGCGGCGGTGTAGTGCCCAACTCCGGGAAGCATGAGCAGCGCTGATTCCTCGCATGGAACTTCGCCCTGCCAGTTGTCGACGATGGCCTGCGCCGCTGAGTGCAAACGCAGAGCGCGACGCGGATATCCAAGGCCCTGCCAGGCAAGCAGGACATCAGCAATGGGCGCCGCCGCCAGCTCTGCTGGTGTTGGCCACTCGCGCATCCACTGTTCCCATTTGGGAATCACCCGATCCACCTGTGTCTGCTGCAGCATGAATTCGCTGACCAAGATTCCCCAGGGCGTCACTTGGGACTCTCGCCACGGAAGTGCGCGTGCATGCTCGCCAAACCAGGTGATCACCGCGGTGACTTCCGTCGATGATCGCGCCACGAGTGGATCGTCGCATGACTCGCAGGGCCTGCCACTACCGTGTCCATCGTGAGCGGAGTGATGACACCAAGGGGTCCAGAGCCACCATCGGTGTACTGGTGGCGCCGAGTTGCCTTGGTGCTCGTCGTGCTCACTGTGCTCGCCGGACTGTGGTGGCTGGTCGCCGGACGCTCAAGTTCGGGAGTTGCTGCTCCACCAAGTGCTACCAGTTCGCCCAGCGGTGCACCGGCTGCGAGCGCTACGCCTGATGCAAGTACGACGCCCGTTTCGGCGCCTGATCCAAAGAACCTGTGCCCGGACACCAGCATTGGGGTCTCGGCAACAACTGATTCGTCGACTTATCCCGTTGGAGCCAGCCCACGTTTGACTCTGACCATTCAGAACATCGGCAGCTTCGCCTGCACCCGCGATATCGGGCCGAAGGCGAACTCGCTGTCCATAACCTCAGGCGGGTATCCGGTGTGGTCCAGCGATGCCTGCAACGCAAGCAATACGAGCAAGCTATCGGTGCTGGAAGCGGGGGAGAAGGTTGCCTCAAGCATCACTTGGGATAGTCGACTCTCGACCAAGGGCTGCAATAAGCAGGGAGCAATTGCCAAAGCCGGCTCCTACGACCTGACTGGCAGCAACGACCTCGTGCAGAGCGACAAGACACCATTCGCGCTGACGTCGAAGAACTAGCGGGTCCGACCAGTTTGCAAGGCGGCAATGGCCTTGGCAAGGGTTGGTACTTCGACTAGTTCAAGTTCGCCATCGCGTACCCGAGTCTTGGTGCCTACCGGAACGAGCAATCGACGAAATCCAAGCCGTGCTGCCTCGCTCACACGCTCTGTCATGTGCGGCACCGGGCGGACGTCGCCAGACAAGGTGACCTCCCCGATCGCCGCAAGATCGAGGGCGATTGCTGACTCATGGGTGGCCGAGACCACAGCGAGGCAGACCGCGAGATCGCTGCCGGGATCAGACAATCGCATTCCGCCGATGGTGGCCAGAAAGACATCCTTGTCGAACAGGCGCAGACTCGCGCTTCGCTCGGCAACGGCAATGAGCATCGCCATGCGCGAGTTATCGAGCCCAGATACTCCGCGACGCGGATTTGGGTTGGTGGTGGCGGCCACGAGGGCTTGCACCTCGGCTGCGAGGGCACGGTTGCCTTCCACAGTCACGGTGATGCACGTGCCGGGTACTGGAGTATCGCGATGCCCGCGGAAGAGCATGCTCGGATCAAGGACCTCTTGCATACCGGTATCTGTTTGCTCGAAGGCGGCGACTTCCAAGGAGCCATAGCGGTTCTTCACGGACCGCAGCAGCCGCAGCGATGTGTGGGGGTCTCCCTCCAGCGACAGGGTCGCGTCAACGATGTGCTCCAGAGCTCGCGGGCCGGCCACATTGGAATCCTTGGTGACTTGGCCGATCAGGATGATTGGCACATTGCGAGTCTTGGCGATGCGAGTGAGGGCTTGAGCGACCTCCATCACCTGGGTTACGCCACCAGCGCGACCCTCGATGTCCGAAGAGGCCATGGTCTGCACAGAATCGACGATGACGAGTGCAAGTTCGGGGTAGTGCGCGTCGATGTGGCCGATGGCCGATGACAACTCGGTGTCGTCAGCCAGCAACAGGTGTTCGCTGGTAGCACCGATGCGCTGCGCGCGAATGGCGATCTGCTCGACGGACTCTTCGCCAGATATATAGAGCACAGGGCGGCCCAGGCGTTTGGCCAATGAGTCAGCAACCGCGAGCACAAGAGTGCTCTTGCCAGAGCCGGGTGCACCGCTCAGCAGGCACATCTGCCCGGCAACGAGACCACCACCGAGAACTCGATCGAATTCAGAGATTCCGGTGGTGAGTCGGGGGATAGGCCCGGAACTGGCGATGGCAGATATCGGGCGAGCTGGCCGCACAGGCGTTGTGCCCGTGAGAGCGCTCTTCATGCCCGGGCTTGAGGCGGCTGGCGCGTCGAGATCCATCGTTGCGAATGCCCCACATCGCGGGCACCGACCAGCCCAACGGACCGTCGTTGCATCGCATGCCGTGCATCGGTAGGTGGTGGTGGCTCGTGCCATGGCCGAGACGGTAGCGCTTGGGGCTGACGCGCTAGTGCTTGTCGGCCGGATGGGGCGCGATGCTGAGGCCGGTGGTGGCCCGCATCTGCTCGAGCTTGCTGCACGCATCGGCGACCAGAACGTATCCCTTGGGTCCGATGAGCGCGATCAATTCATCCTTGGCCGAGATGTAGACCGGATCTGACGCGATATGTGCTTCGGAGTTGCTGCTGCAATACCAGTCCAGATCATGTCCACCTGGTCCCCAGGAGCCACGGTCGTATTCACTGATGACGACAACGGTCTTCTCAGTTTCATCAGGGTGTTCAACGGTTTCGTATGCACGACGCATCGGTACCTGCCAGCACACCTCGGGCTTGGTCTCAGTGAAGGAGATGCCTTCATTTTGCGCCAGATGGTGCAGCGCGCAACCGTAGCCGCCCTCAAAATCGGAATCATTGTGGAAGATGCAGGCTCTGCCTGCCTTCTTGCCGACCACTCGGGTCTTCCAAACTCCGTCTTCCTTGACCAGCCAGCCATCCTTGGTGCCGGTCTTGTGATGCTGCCAGCTGCTCGCATCGAGTTTCTCAACCCACTTCTCAGTGCGCTTGCGATCGTCCTTGTCGGAGAAATGCGCGCCCAGTGTGCAGCAGCCTGCTTCAGGTGAGGACTTGTAGATACCAGGGCAACCGCGGCCAAAAATGCAGGTCCACTTGGACGTCAGCCAAGTGAGGTCGGCGCGAATACGTTGATTCTCATTGGCGGGATCGGCGCATTCGAACCACTGTCGTGGGAACTCCAAGAGCACCTCAGCCATAGGAGTGAGCCTAAGGCTAAGTCTCATCCGGATTCGCCACCGGCGGATGCACGGTTGCACGGTTGCGCGCATATTTAGATACCGTGAGCACGTGCGCATGGGAGTTCTCGACATCGGTTCCAACACCGTTCATCTGCTGCTCGTGGATGCGCACTACGGCGCAGCACCTATCCCGGCTTCCAAACTCAAGATCCCGCTCAGACTCGCAGAGCATCTGACTGCAGAGGGCCATGTCGCTGATTCAACGATGGATGCACTCGTTGAATTCATCCGAAAATCGCAAGCTCTGTCTGAGGATCTTGGGGTTAGTGAGTTGATGGCATTTGCCACGAGTGCCATACGCGAAGCTGGGAACGGCGAAGCCGTGTTGCAGCGGCTGCGCACCGAAACCGGACTCGAAGTAGAAGTGCTCTCAGGCGAAGATGAGGCCCGAATGACCTTTCTTGCCGTACGCCGCTGGTTTGGCTGGTCTGCCGGGCGCCTCTTGGTGATGGACATCGGCGGTGGTTCTCTCGAGCTTGCCTCAGGTGTCGATGAGGAGCCCGACGTTGCAGTCTCGCTCCCGTTGGGAGCAGGGCGCCTCACCCGCAGCTATCTCTCGCAGGATCCGCCGAGCGCGGAAGAACTTCGCGCCCTTCGCAAGCATGTGCGGGCATCAATTGCCAGCGTCGTTGGTCGGATGCGGCGTGAGGGAGAGCCACGCATCGGCGTTGCTTCTTCCAAGACCTTCAAGCAACTGGCACGCATCGCCGGTGCTCCTTCATCCAGCGAGGGTCTCTACGTTCGACGCACCCTGACCCTGGAAGACGTGCAGACCCTGGTTCGGGATCTTGCGAAATTGCCGACCATTGAACGAGCCAAGATCCCTGGTGTCTCTGAGGGTCGCGCTGAACAATTGCTCGCCGGCGCCGTGGTGGCCGAAGCGGCGATGGAATTACTGAGCGTCGATGCGCTTGCCATTTGTCCGTGGGCACTTCGCGAAGGTGTGATCCTGCATCGAATGGATGGCCTGCCCGCATGATTGGTGTGCAGTCGGGGCTGACCTCGCAGGAGGTGGCAGCCCGGGTAGGTGCGGGACAGATAAACCTGGCTCCCTCGGCCACGAGTCGAAGCCTCACCGACATCATTCGGGCCAACACCCTCACCTGGTTCAACCTCGTCATCGGATCAATGTGGGCCGTGATGCTGCTTGTTGCACCTTTTCAAGACTCGCTGTTCGGCTTTGCAATCGTGGCCAACACCGCCATCGGCATCGTGCAGGAATATCGCGCCGCGCGAGCCCTTGAGAAACTGTCGGTCCTCGGCGCTGCCCGTCCCGTGGTTCGACGCGATGGGCAAGACCTCTCGGTCGCCTCCAGTGAGGTCGTTCTTGACGACATCCTCGTCCTTTCGCCTGGAGACCAACTCGTCGTCGACGGCGTGGTGCTGGAATCTGCGGGCCTGGAGATTGACGAGAGCTTGCTCACTGGCGAGGCGGATCCAGTGGACAAGAAAAGCGATGACGAAGCGATGTCAGGCTCCTTCGTCGTTGCCGGCGGTGGGCTCATGCGTGCAACTCGCGTTGGGCGCGATTCGTTCGCCGGCGGCTTGACCGAACAGGCCAAACAATTCCACCTGACGAACTCTGAACTTCGCGATGCAATCAGCGGCTTCATCAGGGTCGTGTCGTTACTGCTGCTTCCGATAGGTGCACTGCTGCTCTACTCGCAACGGGTTCGCGCAGATGCAAGTTGGGACGATGCCATTCGCGGCACGATCGCTGGAATGGTCACGATGGTCCCTGAAGGTCTGGTGCTGCTGACCAGCATCGCCATGGCCGTTTCTGTTGTGCGGCTTGCGCAGAAGAAAGTGCTGGTGCAGGACATGCCGGCGGTCGAAGTGCTGGCCCGAGTCGACACCATCTGTGTAGACAAGACCGGCACGCTGACCGAGCCAGGGATGCATGTGCGCGACCTGGTCGTGCTGCAGGGAACTCAACATGACGCAGGATCTGCGCTGGGCGCTCTCGCTGCTGTTGAGTCCTCGCCCAACCCGACCCTCGCTGCTGTCGCGGCTTCATATCCGGATCCAGGCTGGCCTGTGTCTTCGATGGTGCCCTTCTCCAGTGCCCGCAAGTGGTCCTCGGGCAGTTTCGCTGAAAACGGCACCTGGATTATTGGCGCCCCCGAAATGGTGCTTGACCCAACAGATTCGGCTCTGGCCCGCGCGCAGGAATTGGCCGCGGATGGCTCACGGGTCTTGGTGCTCGCGCGCACAGGAGCAGGCAGCCTGAGTCCGGAAACACAACTGCAAGGCCTTCAGGCCGAAGCACTCGTGCTCATCGATCAACAGTTGCGTGCTGATGCGGCAGAGACTGTCGCCTACTTCATTGCGCAGGGCGTGCAGATCAAGGTGATCTCAGGTGACAACGCCGTCACTGTTGGTGCGATCGCGGCACTGGCTGGTGTTCCCGGCGCAGATGCACCGGTTGACGCTCGCTCTCTACCCGCCGATCTTGCAGAGTTGAGCAAAGCTGTCGCCGATGCTTCGGTCTTCGGCCGAGTCACGCCAACGCAGAAGCAGGCGATGGTTGACGCGCTTCACCTGACTGGCTCGACAGTGGCCATGACCGGTGACGGAGTCAACGACGTGCTCGCGCTGAAGTCAGCTGATCTTGGTATTTCGATGGGCTCAGGCTCGGCGGCCACTCGAGCCGTTGCTCAACTGGTGCTTCTCGACAACAAGTGGTCGGTTATGCCAAGTGTGGTGACCGAAGGCCGTCGCGTGCTCGGCAATATCGAGCGAGTCTCCGATGTCTTCCTGACGAAATCCTTCTACGCAGTCATCATCTCTGTAGCCACTGGACTCTTCGCAGTTGAGTTCCCGTTCCTGCCTCGTCATCTGACACTGATTGGCGCACTCACCATCGGCATCCCTGGCTTCTTCCTCGCCCTGATGCCGAACACGGAGCGATTCCGGCCTGGCTTCTTCAAGCGAGTACTGCTCTTCACTGCGCCAGCCGGTGCGATCTGCGCCATTGCTGCCTTCACGAGTTATGGAGTGGCATTGCATCTCGGTGAGAGCGTCGGCAACTCGCAGGCAGCTGCCACGGTCACGCTGTTCATCGTTGCTATTGCAGTTCTTGTTCAGAGCGCGCGCCCGCTGAACCTCATTCGACTGCTGATCGTGCTCGCGATGATTCTCGCCTTCCTCGCCGTGCTTTTCATTCCGTTCCTGTCCAAATTCTTCGCACTCTCACTTTCGCCAGAGCGGTATTCGGTCGTCGCTTTGGGAGTTGGGGCGATCGGTGCTGTTGCGGTCGCGATCGCAACGCGCATCACGGATCGTTGGCGTCGGGCTCCGCGATGAGTTCCCTCGTCGGGCTTTCAACCTCGTCAGTCTTTCCCGAGGGAACGGCTGCGGCTTTCAAGATGGCTGCCGACCTTGGCTATGACGGTGTTGAGGTCATGGTCGGCACTGATGCCACGAGCCAGGATTCCTACGGCCTGCTCGATCTTGTTCAGACTCATCAGGTCCCCGTCCTATCCATCCATTCGCCTTGTCTGCTGGTCACGCAGCGCGTCTGGGGGACTGAGCCGTGGGGAAAGCTGCGCCGGGCGCAATCTGTGGCCGAGCAGCTTGGCGCACGCACGGTCGTCGTGCATCCACCCTTCCGCTGGCAGCGCGGTTACGCGCAGGGCTTTGTCGATGGTCTGGATCGAATGAAGAACGAGACGGAGATCCAGTTCGCTGTCGAGAACATGTTTCCGTGGCGGGCCTTGTCGCAGGAGATCACGGCATATGCGCCGGGCTGGGACGTGCGCGATGAGGACTACGCGCATGCCACCGTTGATCTTTCGCATACGGCGGTGTCAAAGACGGATGCGATGGGACTTGTTCGTGAACTCGGCTCACGAGTTGCGCATATGCATTTGGCCGACGGAACAGGTTCGGCTCGCGATGAGCATCTGATTCCCGGACGCGGTACGCAACCGGTTGCTGAGGTGCTCTCGCATCTGGCATCGACCGGATTCACCGGGAATCTCATCGTCGAGGTCAACACTCGTGCGGCTGCCAATGACGACGAACGTGCCAGCGATCTCGGCGAGGCCTTGGCCTTCGCCCGTGAGCACAGCACGCCCATGGCAGGCTAGGTCAGGCAGCCGGATTCGATTGCGGTGCTGGAGATGAGGTGGGGATGACTCGAATAGCCGTGCTCGGTGGCGGGGTCATGGGTGAAGCCTTGATAGCCGGACTCCTCCAATTCGATCCGCAACCCACTGTCACTGTGGTCGAAAAGCGTGCGGAGCGAGCGAAGGAACTTACTGTTCAATACTCAATTCAGAGTTCCGCAGCCCAAACGGCAGTGGCTGATGCGGAAGTCATCATCGTGGTGGTGAAGCCGCAAGATATGCGAGAGGCACTTGCGGAAATTGCCGAGGCAGTTCCGGCAGCAGCACTAGTGATCTCCATCGCAGCGGGAATTACCACTTCTTTCATTTCCGAGATACTTCCGCAAGCTGCAGTAGTGCGAGCTATGCCGAACACACCGGCTCGCATTCAACGTGGGGTCATTGGGATCAGCGCTGGTGCAAGTTGCAGTCCAGAGCAATTCGAGCAAGCCGCGAGCTTGCTGGCGGCGGTCGGTCTCGTGCTCGAAATCCCCGAGGATCTCCAAGATGCGATCACGGCAACTTCTGGAAGTGGCCCTGCCTATGTCTTCTACCTGGCTGAGGCAATGATTCGAGGCGCGCAGGAGGCTGGTTTGAGTGCGAGCGATGCCCGCGCCGCAGTTGTACAGACTCTGCTTGGTTCGGCCGAACTGCTGGCCGCATCCACGGAATCTCCGACGACCCTACGCACAAACGTCACCTCTCCCAACGGCACCACAGCAGCGGCGATCGACGTCTTGAACGAGCAAGCCGTTGGTGATGCAATCGTCCAAGCGATGCTCGCAGCTCGCGATCGCAGTCAAGAGCTTGCGCGTTCATGAGCGCTCGCGTCGGAGTGGTGTGGGATGACGCTCTCAGCAACTATGACCTTGGCCCTTCGCATCCGCTGGCACCGATGCGCGCGCAATTGGCAATGCGCTTGTCTCATGAGCTCGGACTTTTCTCGCATGTGAATGTCGAGGTGCTCACTTCTGTCGAGCCTGTTGAACGCGAACTGCTGGAGCGCGTGCACACGTCGACATATGTCGATGCGGTAATTGCTGCATCCACCGACACGAACACAATCGATCTCGAGCATGGCCTTGGCACGACTGACGTACCCGTGTTCGCCGAAATGCATCGTGAGTCAGCTCGCGTTGCCGGAGCCACGTTGATGGGTGCACGGGCAGTGCTCTCCGGCAACTTCGAGCATGTGGTGAGTCTTTCCGGCGGGCATCATCATGCGATGCCTGATGCGGCCGAGGGATTCTGCGTCTACAACGATCTCGGCGTCGCAATCCAGTGGCTGCTGGATGAGGGATATGAACGCATTGCATACCTCGATCTTGATGTGCACCACGGTGACGGCGTGCAGGCCATCTTCTGGGATGAACCGCGCGTGGTGACGATCTCAATCCACGAGAGCCCAGTGACTCTTTTTCCCGGCAGTGGCTTCCCGGCGGAAATCGGCGGCCCGAATGCCCAAGGCAGTGCTGTGAACCTGGCTCTTCCTGCGGGCACTGGAGATCAGGGTTGGCTGCGTGCCTTCTCTGCGGTCGTCCCAGACATTCTCCAAGCATTCCAACCGCAGATTCTGGTGACTCAGCAAGGAGCAGATGCCCACCTGCTGGATCCACTCGGGCATCTGACGATGAGCATTGATGGCCAGCGGATGTCCTATGAGCTTGTCCATCGCTGGGCTCATGAGTATGCCGATGGCAAGTGGCTGGCAGTTGGTGGCGGCGGCTACGCCTGTCCTGAGGTTGTGCCCAGAGCCTGGACGCATCTGATAGCCGAAGTCACTGGTCACCCGATTGATCCAGCTTCGATGGTGCCAGAGGTCTACCGCGACTTCGTCCAGGATTCGCTGCACCGGCCCAGTCCGGAACGCATGACCGACGGGCAGACTCCTTGGCCTCGCCCATTCGAGTTCGGCTTCGATCCTGAAGACCGAGTTGACCAGGCCGTGCTGGCCACCCGAAAGGCCGTTTATCCGTCTTGGGGGCTGGTGACCGAGCCGGTGGATTGGTACTAGGGGAGCGCAAATACGTCCCGCATCTTTGCAATGCAGCCCGTGGGCACTAGATTGCCGTTTCGCGTTGCAAGTCGTGGGTCACCGGGGTGCTGGTGCGACTTCGAAGCAGGAAGTTTGGTGGGAGATGTCGACAGGCACTGACCGGTCACTGAGCGAGGTCCGGTTCTTGACTGTGGCCGAGGTCGCAGCACTGATGCGCGTCTCCAAGATGACGGTCTACCGGCTCGTGCATCACGGCGAGCTCCCCGCAGTGCGTGTCGGACGCTCCTTCCGAGTGCCCGAGCAGGCAGTTCAGGATTATCTGCGCGACTCCTTCGTCGACATCGCCTAAGCCCCTTGAATTCTGCTTTCGGCTTCTGAGCCAACTGTCTGCCTGAATGTCACCCGCGCTAGGCTCGGCTGTCCACACCACAGGTTTCCCGAAAGTCTGTTAGCAATCTACGTGAGGTTTCATCCATGGGCTCAGTAATCAAGAAGCGTCGCAAGCGGATGGCGAAGAAGAAGCATCGCAAACTGCTGCGTCGTACTCGAGTCCAGCGTCGCAATAAGAAGTAGCGCTGGATTCGGGCCGTGGCCAACGCTTCGCAAGCGGCTCGTGATGCGGGTAACACTGGTCCGGCAGTTTCACGTCCAAGCTTCCAAGCACGCATTCCACCTGCCCAAAGTGAAGACGGCTTCCTGCAACTGTTGTCAGTAGTTCAGGATGCGCTTTCATCCAGCGGGGCCATCGATGAGTTCGGCTTCGATCCGGAGTTCACGACTCGGCTGCTGATGCCATTGCTGCGACCCCTATATCGATCCTGGTTTCGCATTGATGTCGAGGGCGTCGAGCATGTCCCCAGTTCGGGTGCGGGTCTTGTGGTCTCCAATCACGCAGGAGCAATCGCTGTCGATGCGGTGATGACCCAGGTCGCCATTCACGATGCACTGCCGACTCCGCGCTATTTGCGCATGCTTGTGGCTGATCTGGTGTTCAACCTGCCCGTGCTTGCAGATGTCGCAAGCAGAGCTGGCCACGTTCGCGCAAGTGTTCACACTGCAGAGACCTTGTTGTCGCGCGGAGAACTCGTTGGGGTGTGGCCCGAAGGCTTCAAGGGAATTGGCAAGCCATTCCACAAGAGATATCAACTGCAGAGATTCGGTCGCGGTGGCTTCATCTCTGTCGCCTTGCGCACAGGCGCCCCACTCATCCCTACGGCGGTGGTCGGATCTGAAGAGATCTACCCGATCATCGGTGATGCCAAAGGCCTGGCTCGACTATTGGATCTGCCGTACTTCCCGATCACCCCGTTCTTTCCCTGGCTGGGTCCCTTGGGACTCATCCCGCTCCCAAGCAAATGGACGATCCGCTTTGGCGAACCGATTGATACAAGCAAGTACGGATCCAAGGCGGCAGACGATCCAGAGGTGGTCTTTGCACTTGCCGACCGCATGCGCGATCGAATTCAGCAGATGCTCATTTCAATGTTGCTGCATCGGACAGATATTTTTGAATGACAGGTACTTGTCTGGCGTGGGTGCGGGATTGAATGGCTAGCGAGCTAGCCGACCTGCACGTCCGGCGAGAAAGCCGACGGCAATGCCCGCAACAAGACCGCCTGCGACAACTGCTGCCGTTGAACCTACGGCCTTGTGCATGTGACGACGTGCGCGGAAGTCTTGAATGGGCCAAGAGTGCAAGCGCGCATACGCGCGGAGTTTCGGATCTGGATTCACTGCCACCGGATTGCCAACGCAACCGAGCATCGGCAAGTCATTGGTTGAATCCGAATAGGCCCAGCAGTTGCCGAGATCCAAGCCCTCGCGTTGCGCAAGGGCAAGCACGGCCTCGGCCTTTGCCTTGCCATGCAAGGGTGCTCCTACGAGACATCCGGTATAGGCGCCATTGGATATCTCGGACACTGTGCCAAGTGCACCTGTAAGCCCAAGACGACGAGCGATCACTTGTGCAAGTTCGATTGGCGTAGCAGTGACCAGCCACACTTGACGGCCAGCATCCAGATGCTCCTGCGCTAGAGCAAGGGTGCCGGGAATCATCTTGTCGATCATGGTGTCGTCGAAGATCGCTTGTCCGAACGCGATGATCTCGTCCACTTTCCGACCCTTGACGAATGCGAGCGCGGCCTCAGTTGCCTCAGCCATGTCGTCGGCATTTTCAGTTCCGCGCACGATAAAGCGCGCTTGAGCCATCCCAAACCCGATGAGTTCTTGAGTGGAAAAGAACTTGCGCCGAGCCATGCCCACTGCGAGGTGAAACAGGCTTGCTCCGTGCATGATCGTGTTGTCGACATCAAAAAAAGCTGCAGCGCGCGACGGGTCATATTCACTTGGAAGCAGCGCTGCGGCAGCGGACGCAAGACCCGCAACGCGCGCCCGGTCAACACCCCCATCCATCGTGCGAGCGTAGTCTGCGTGTCATGGATCAGCCCGCCGCTCATCGCGTGCAGTTGTTGAGCAAGCCGCAATGTCACCTCTGCGATGACGCGCGCGTAGTCGTCACTGCAGTGTGCGCAGAGCTCGATATTCCTTGGACTGAGCAATCGATCATGGAGGATCCAGCGCTTTACGACGAATTTTGGGAGCGCATCCCGGTGGTCTTGATTGATGAGCGGGTGGCACAGTTCTGGCGGGTAAATCCAGAACTCCTACGAGGCGCGTTATCCGGATAACGGACACCTACGTCCGATGAACTTTGTGCCTTCGTGCACGAATCCTTACCCTTAGCAGGCGGCCAGCACCCTTCGGCCGAATTCGGTGGGTCTTCCCACGGCATCTCCCGATGCTGACGCCTACCGGACGAACCCTGGAGCACTGTGTCACTGTCCCGTCAACTTGGCCCGAGTCGCACGCGCGACGATGGGCGTGGGATCCCCGACGCCACCGTGGCGCGATTGCCGGTGTACCACCGTGTACTTCGCGACTTGGCAGATGATGGCGTACAGACTGTTTCCTCAGAGCACCTGGCCCTGGCCTGCGGGGTGAGCTCGGCGAAATTGCGCAAGGACCTCTCGCAACTGGGCTCCTACGGTACCCGCGGAGTTGGCTACGACGTCTCCTTCCTGAGCTACCACATCAGTCGCGAACTTGGTCTGAGCCAGCCTTGGGGCGTTGTGATCGTTGGCGTTGGCAACCTCGGGCATGCACTGGTGTCCTATCGCGGCTTTGCGTCGCGTGGCTTTGAAATCGTTGGCCTTCTTGACTCGCATCCCGACGTCGTCGGTGAGCAAGTCTGTGCCAGCGGAGTTGATCTGCTCGTGCAGCCAATGGGGGAGCTCGAAAGTGTGGTGCGCAGTTCCGGCGCGCATATCGGAGTGATCGCAACCCCTGCTGAAGCTGCCCAGGGCGTATGTGACCGACTCGTAGCTGCCGGGGTCCGCAGCATTTTGAACTTTGCACCGATGGTGCTGGTAGTTCCCGAAGGAGTAGAAGTGCGCAAGGTCGATCTCGCTGTAGAACTGCAAATCCTGGCCTTTCACGAGCAACGTCGGGTTGACGACTCCAGCGCGCTGGCCCAGGTGATGCAGGCATGAGCGCAAAAGCCATCAGCACTCCGCCACCGAAGCTTCCAAAGCCGGCGGCCACGACCAAGCCCACCCCGCAGGACAAGAAGCAAGCCCCCACGCCTAGTTCAACAACAGCAGGAGATAACCCGGTGATTCGCGCAGCAACCGCACCAGTCAAGAGCCGTAAGAAAGCACCGGTGGGCACCGTCGCCCTCGTTGCCGCAGGCCCGGGTGATCCCGATCTGCTGACCTTGCGTGCAGTTGCCTTGATGCGCGAGGCCGATGTCATCGTGGCCGATGCAGCCACGGAGTTGATTGCCCGGCAGTACATGAGCGTCGATGCTGAATTCATCATGGCCGGCGATCACTCCAAGGCGATGCTGGATGCTGCCCGCGAAGGCAAGAACGTCGTGCGTTTGATTGCTGGTGATCCCATCGTCGATGGCACCTTGGTGCACGAAGCCGCTGCGCTTCGCAAAGCCAAGATTCCTTTTGAGGTTGCTCCTGGCGTCAGTGAGGTCACCGGAATTCCGGCATACGCCGGCTTCAGCCTCACAGGTGGCAAGGTGCGTCAGATTCGCGTGGTGGATGGCAGTTCGACAGATTTGCCGTGGGCCGAGCTTGCCCAGCCGCAGGTCACCACGGTTTACCTCAATGGTGCGGACTCCTGTATCGAGATCGCGACGAACTTGTTGAACGCCGGTGCGGATCCCAAGACGCCGATAGCCGTGACTCGTCAGGGCACGACCGTTGACCAGCGCACCCTGGCTGGCACTCTCGGCGAGATCGGCGCCATCGCCAAGCGTTCCAAGCAGGCAGGTCCCGGCGTCGTCGTGGTCGGTGAAGTTGTTGCGCAGCGCGATAAGGCTGATTGGTTCGAGGCCAAGCCACTGTTCGGCTGGCGCGTGCTGATCCCTCGCACTCAGGATCCCTCGGATTCGATCGTCGCGTTGTTGCGTCGTCACGGAGCCGTGCCGATGGAGGTTCCGACCATCTCTGTGGAGCCACCACGCACGCCTCAGCAGATTGATCGCGCTGTTCACGGTCTTGTTTCGGGTCGCTACGAATGGATCGGCTTCACATCGGTAAATGCGGTGCGCGCCATCCGTGAGAAGTTGGCTTCCTACGGTCTGGATGCGCGTTCTTTCGCAGGGCTCAAGGTGGCTGCAGTTGGCGAAGCCACGATTGCTGCGCTCATCGAGTTCGGTGTGCGGCCAGATCTCGTTCCACTTGGCGATCAGACCACCGCTGATCTGCTCGAAGAGTGGCCGGGCTATGACTCGCTGACAGATCCGATCAATCGTGTGTTCTTGCCGCGCGCCGATATTGCCACCGAGTCCCTCGTTGCCGGTCTGACTGAACTTGGCTGGGAGGTCGAGGACATCACCGCCTTCCGCACCGTTCGTGCTGCACCGCCACCAGCGGAGATTCGCGAAGCCATTAAGACCGGCGGCTTCGATGCAGTGCTGTTCACCTCGAGCAGCACAGTTCGCAATCTTGTTGGCATTGCAGGAAAGCCGCACCACACCACTGTGGTTGCATGCATCGGGCCGCAGACCGCCAAGACAGCTGAAGAGCATGGCCTTCGTGTTGACGTGATGGCCGAAGCCAGCACGTTGATCGGTCTGGTTGATGCACTCGCAGCTCATGGCGAAGAGTTGCGCCTAGCAGCTGCAGAGGCGGGTGAAGGAAGTTGGCGGCCAAGTCGTCGCCGTACTCCGGCGCGACGCAAGGCCTGATGCGCGATGGCAACAACTGACCGCACCGTTGTACACCTGCTGCGGCACGGTGAAGTTGATAACCCAGAAGGCGTTTTATATGGACGGTTGCCTGGCTATGTCCTCTCAGAGCTTGGTTATGAGATGGCGCAGCGCGCAGCAGCCGCCTTGCAGGTACACAACATCTCGGCAGTGATCTCTTCGCCGATGGAGCGGGCTCAGCAGACTGCCGCGCCAATTGCCGCTGAGCACGGGCTGGAGATCGGCACCGATCCTCGGCTGATCGAGGCTGACAATCTCTTCGAGGGGAAGAAAGTCAGCGTCGGCGACGGCATCCTGAGGCAGCCGCAGGCTTGGCGTCATCTGTACAACCCCTTCAAGCCTTCCTGGGGCGAGCCGTATACCGAAGTCGCCGAACGCATGACGGCTGCGATCAACGCGGCGCGTGAGATTGCTCGCGGCAGCGAGGTGGTGCTCGTCAGCCATCAACTGCCGATCTGGGTCGCCCGGCTGGCCGCTGAGAAGCGTCGGCTCTGGCATGACCCAAGAAGTCGCCAGTGCTCACTTGCCTCAATCACCTCGCTCAGTTTCCGCCGTGATCAACTCGCTGCCATCACCTATACCGAGCCCTCGCGAGACCTCCTCGTAAAGGCCAGCAAGGTTGCGGGTGCCTGACGTAGGTCAGGACCTGAATCTCCATGCCTAGTTTGCGCATCCGAATCGGCAGTTGCCTTGCTCTGCTGCTCTTGGCGTCTTCCTCGCTCGCGGCCTGCGCCCAGTCGAGCTCTCCTGCATCAAGTGGTGGTGACACCGGATTTGTGTCTGGTGATGGATCCATCATCGTGATTCCGGCTGATCAACGAGTAGCGGCTCCTGACTTCACCCTTCCGACTCTGGATGGCAAGACCTTCACCTTGAGCAAGCAATTGGGCAAGGTCGTGGTTATGAATGTATGGGCCTCCTGGTGCGCCCCTTGTCGCGCGGAGGCCCCGGAGTTGCAACAGGTGTGGGATCTGCAGAAGAACAAGGGTGTGCAATTCGTTGGCCTCGATACTCGAGATTCGGGTACATCAGCCCAGGCGTTCGTGAACCGGTTCGGACTGACCTATCCCCAGGCTATTGATACGGATGGACAAGTGCAGTTGCTCTTCCGCGACACTCTGCCCGCGCAAGCGATTCCATCAACTCTGATCGTTGATGCGCATGGCAAAGTTGCAGCGCGCTTCCTTGGCGCAACAACTGCAACTGCATTGCGCAATGTCATCGACGACGTGCGAGCGAGTACGAAGTGATCGCTGACGTCATCAATCAGGGCACCCTCGCCTTCGCACTTCCACTGGCATTTGCCGCCGGCCTCCTCGCCTTCGCGTCGCCATGCGTGCTCCCACTTGCCCCGGGCTACCTCTCCTACGTCACGGGACTGACTGGTGCCGAACTGGCCGACGGGCGGGGCAATCGTCGACGAGTGCTCGCCGGAAGCCTGCTTTTTGTTCTCGGCTTCAGTGTCGTCTTTGTCTCCTACGGCGTGCTGTTCGGATCCATCGGGTCAACCTTGCTCGAGTATCAGGTCACCATCGATCGGATTCTCGGCGTACTCGTCATCGCCATGGGTCTGGCATTCATGGGTTTGATCCCCGGGTTGCAACGTGAATGGCGGATCCATCAGCTCCCGCGTTGGGGGGTTGCTGGTGCTCCTCTGCTGGGCATCCTCTTTGGTTTGGGCTGGTCGCCCTGCATCGGACCGACCTTGGCCGCCGTGCAGAGTCTGGCGTTCACCGAAGCCAGTGCGGCTCGCGGCGCAGTGCTCTCGCTGTTCTACTGCCTTGGCCTAGGACTCCCGTTCGTACTGCTGGGCTTGCTCTTCACCCGCATGGGCCATGCCATTGGCTTCCTTCGGCGTCACTACGAACTCGTGATGCGCATCGGTGGCGGCATGCTCGTGCTGGTCGGCCTGCTGCTCGTCACCGGACTCTGGCTTGATTTCACTATTTGGCTGCGCGTATTGGTTCCCGGATTCGAGACAGCGCTATGAGCAATCTGCCGCCGATCAGCAACACCGGATTGCTCCGATGGGCTTGGCGCCAGCTCACCAGCATGAAAACAGCATTGATTCTGCTGTTCCTCCTTGCGCTGGCAAGTGTTCCGGGCTCGCTTCTTCCGCAACGTGGCATCGACCCGATCAAGGTTCGGGCGTACATCACCGAGACCCCGACCTGGGGACCAATTCTTGATCGACTCGGTTTCTTCGAGGTCTACTCCTCACCTTGGTTCTCAGCGGTCTATCTACTGCTGTTTCTTTCGCTGATCGGTTGCGTCATCCCGCGCGTTGGCGTGCACTTCCGAGCGATGCGCAGTGCGCCGCCTCCCGCCCCACGAATGCTGCAAAGACTCTCCGGCACGCGCACTCTGGGAGCCACCGGGGATGCGGCTGACGTATTGCAGACTGCGGAGAAGACCTTGAGCTCTGCTCGCTGGCGAGTGGTCACCGGACCAGCAGACGAGCCGCGTTGGGTCTCGGCCGAGAAGGGTTACCTCCGCGAGACCGGCAACCTGATCTTCCACTTGTCGCTGCTTGTCGTGCTGGTCTCTATTGCCTTGGGCGGACTGTTGGGCTGGAAGGGCAATGTCATCATCCGAGAAGGTTCGGGCTTCTCGAACACGCTGACTCAATACGACGCCTGGGGTGGCGGCCGATTTGTGAATGCCGAAAACCTGCCGCCCTTCTCCTTCACTCTGGACAAGTTCACTGCTGACTTCGAGCGTGGGGTGGCGCAACGCGGAGCGCCGCGCGCCTTCGAAGCTGAGGTGTCCTACCGACCAGATCCCGCCGCGCCACTTCAGCACACGCTGATCGAGGTCAATGAGCCCCTGGAGATCAATGGGGCCAAAGTATTTCTCGTGGGTCACGGGTATGCACCGGTCATCAAGGTGACGGACAAGACCGGCGCTGTCGTCTTCGACGACGCAGTGACCTTCCTTCCGCAAGACGGCAACTTCACTTCCACCGGTGTGGTGAAGATCCCCGACTCAACTCCTGCGCTGGGCATTCAGGGACTCTTCTTGCCTACCGCGGCTCTGGATGCGGTGCTCGGTCCGCACTCAACCTTCCCCGGTCCTGACGATCCGGCTTTGTTCATGTCAGCGTGGAAGGGCGATCTGGGTCTTGACTCTGGAACCCCGCAAAGCGTGTATCGCCTCGTTACCGACAAGATGAAGAAGATCGGCCTTGAACAATTGCGGCCCGGTCAGAGTTGGACTCTGCCTGATGGCTCGGGAAAGGTGAGCTTTGAGGGCTACGAGCGCTGGGCCTCCTTCCAAATCGCGGCCGATCCGGGCAAGGAGTTCGCGCTGTTCGCCGCCGCCGCCGCAATCCTGGGCTTGACCATGTCCCTGTTCATTCGTCGTCGACGGGTATGGGTGAAGGTCGTTGAGCACAATGGCGTTACCGTTATCCAGCTTGCCGGAATCATGCGCACCTCGACCTTCGAGGACGAGGACATCGGAGTGCTCGCTGAGGATCTCGACCTCGTCGAGCAGGCCCTGGAATCCGCCGGGCAGGCGCAAGCCGCTGAACCATCCAAGGAGGAATCGTGAATCCAGAGTCCCTGGCTCAGATGAGCAATGCGGCGATCTATTCATCGATGCTGACTCTGGCGATGGCGATGATCGCCTTCGCGGCCTCCTTTGCCAATGGTCAACGACGCGTCGTCAGCGTTGCGACTCAAGAGTCAAAGATGAGTGCTGGTGGTGCCGCCCTGCTGACAAAGCAGAAGTCGAAGCCGGCTGAAGATCCTGGTCGTCGCGCAGCCAATATCGCGATGTCGCTGACCTGGCTCGCCTTCGTCTTGTTGCTTGCTGGAGTTGTGCTGCGCGGCATTTGGGCAGGTCGTGCGCCCTGGGGCAACATGTACGAGTTCTCGATCACAGCAGCCCTCGGAACCTTGGGTGTCTATCTCTTCTTGAACCTGCGCATGGATTTGCGTTGGCTCGGATTGTTTGTCGTCATCCCGGTTCTGCTGACCCTCGGGATGGCCGTCACCGTGCTCTACACCGAGGCGGCGCAATTGGTTCCGGCCTTGAAGTCCTACTGGCTGGTGATCCACGTGCTGGCAGCGATCATCTGCTCTGGGGCCTTCACTCTGGCCGCGGCGACTGCTGGCCTTTCGCTCGTCAAAGATCGAGCAGAGCGGCGCGCCGAACCTGGCAGCACCCCAACTGGGCCATTGAGCTCGCGCATCCCAGACGCTGAGCGGCTGCGCACGATCACCAATCGCATCCTCGCCTTCGCCTTTCCGCTGTGGACATTCGCGGTGGTTGCTGGCGCAATCTGGGCTGAGAACGCCTGGGGTCGCTACTGGGGCTGGGATCCCAAGGAGACTTGGGCCTTCATCACCTGGGTCGTTTATGCCGCGTACCTGCACGCCCGTTCTACCGCTGGATGGCGTAAGAACAAGGCCTCGTGGATTGCCCTGGCTGGCTGGCTGGTGTTCTTGATCAACTACTTCGGCGTCAACTTCCTGGCAAGCAGCCTGCATTCGTACGCAGGGGTGTCTTCCTAGCTCTTGTGAGAATCTAGTTCTCTCCGCGGCGCTCTCGCATGCGTCGCTTCCAAGCGTCTTCGTCGAGCTTGGCCAGGAATCGTGGATCATCGTCAGGGGCGCTGGGGGTGCGGCGAAGCCGCCGTCCGCCGCCGCCGATCGGCTTGGTTCGGCCAAACAGCACCCAGATGGCGCCACCAATGATCGGGATGACGACAACGATGAGGAACCAGATGCCCTTGGGCAGGTTCCGGACAGCAGACTTGGGAGAGCTCGCCACATCGACCACGAACCAGATGTACACCGCGAGTAACACGATGATGCCGGCAACTCTCAGCACTGCAACCTCCAGCAGTCAGCCTAACTCCCGTGAACTCCCCTTTCGTTCTTCGCATACGGTTGAGCCGTGACCGTTGACCGCACTCGAGCCAAGAACCTCGCCATCTACACCGGACTTCGAGTCCTGCTCTGGCTTGGAGTCTGGGCGATCCTCCAGTTCTTGACTCCAGTCAAGGGTGTGCTTGCGCTCGCGATCTCGTTGCTGCTCTCTGGCGCGATCAGCATTGTCGTGCTTGACCGGCAGCGAGATTCGATGAGCGAAGGCGTAGGTGCCTTCTTCGGTCGGATCAACGACCGGATTGAAAAGTCTGCAGCGGCAGAGGACTACTGGGAGGAGCCGGAGAGCTCACGACCAGGCGAGCAGGCCAGCAGTGAGCAAGCCGTAGTCGAGCACCAGGATCCCAGTCATCTTCAAGACGGTGACGAGCACCGAACCGACACCGCCACCTAGAACGATCCGCAGCGGGCGGAGTGCGAGCACAAATGCGAGCAGCGCAAGCAGCACCCACCAACTTGTCATCGCCGCGAGAAAAATCGTCAGCGCAAATGTGAGCAGCATGAACAAGGCGTACATCGCACGAGTGCGCTTATCTCCGAGAGCGACAGCCAAGGTTCGCTTCCCGGCGATGCGATCAGTTGGGATGTCGCGCAGGTTGTTGACGATGAGCAAGGTGCAGATCAAGAAGCCCACTGCACATGCTGCAACGACATCGGGTGCAGCGATGCTCAGCGCCTGGACGTAGACCGTGCCCAACACTGGAACTATTCCAAAGAAGATGAAGACGAAAATCTCACCTAGACCGAAATAGCCATACGGATGCTTGCCGCCGGTGTAGAACCATGCGGCCGCAATCGATGCCGCTCCGACAAGGAGCAGCCACCACTCCGATGTGATCAGCACAAGCGCAAGTCCGGCAAGCATGGCAAGCCCGAAGCTTGCGAAGGCAGCCATCTTGACCAGCCCAGGCGCAACTAGCCCCTGCCCGACCAGCCGCACAGGCCCAATGCGAATTTCATCGGTCCCCTTGATGCCGTCGCTGTAGTCGTTGGCGTAGTTGACCCCGACTTGCAAGGCGAGGGCGACGATCAATGCGAGAAGTGCGCGCACTGCGATGAAGGAATCCTGCCGAGCGACCAATCCCGCGCCAATGGCCACGGGCGCGATTGCTGACGGAAGGGTGCGCGGCCGAGAGCCGGCAATCCATTGGTTCAGCGTTGCCATGTCGCTCCATCACCGATGAGTCCTTTGAGGACTCGTCGGTCAACCTTTCCATTGGGCAGCATCGGCAGGCTCTCGAGGATTGCAAAGAACCTCGGCACTGCTGCTGTTCCGAGGTTCTGGCGAATAGCCGCGCGCAATTGAGTCTTCAGCTCTTCTGCATCAACTTCCACTTGCCCAAGGGTGATGGCCGCGAAGAGTTGAGTGTCCCCGCTGCCGTCAGTCTCAATCATGACGGCGCATGAGTGCACAGCCGCGTGGCTGTTGAGGCCTTCCTCAACGGCGTGCACGGAGACATTGACACCATTGATCGTTGCCACATCGTCGAGCCGGCCGGTCACGCTGAGCAGCTTTGCGAATATGCCGGTGTCTCCGGTCAGGTACGCGCCGTTGACGAATTGTCGTGCGGTGAGCTCAGGCTCGCAGCGATAGCCCAAGGCCACCATCGGTCCGGAAAGGATGATCTGGGCGTCGTGTTCGTCAATTGCTATGTCGACGCCAGCGAGTGGATGACCGTTGAATACGCAACCACCAGCAGTCTCGGTGGCCCCATAGGTGGTGGTGAGATCGACTTTGGCTGCGCGCGCTGCTTCTGCAGTCTGCAGTGGCAGCGGACCGCCACCGATCAGAATCTGCGAGCACTGTTGTAGCGCCGCAGCGGCTGCTGGATCCGCAAGCAGCCTTCGCAATTGCGCGGCTACCAATGAGACGCGCACATCTGGTGACCGTATGAGCGCTGCGACGAAAGCCTCATTGAATGCCTTCGGAGTGAAGGGCGCAGCCCCTCCGACACTGCTGACCGCAATGGGGTCCAGCCCGGTGCCTGACGAGCGGATCAGCACATTGATGCCACCCATGGACGTCACCGGCAAGGCGGCAATCCACTGAGGAACAGAGTTCACAGGGCCAAGTGCTGCGCGCGTCAGCGCGGTGAGGGTAGAAGCGCTGTGCATGACCCCTTTTGGGTTCTGAGTCGAGCCAGAGGTGGCCATCACCACGGCGATTTCGTCTGACTCAAGCGGCTGCGAAGAATCGGCTGGGCGCGTTGCGCGGAGCAGTTGGCTGACGTACTCATTGGAGGTGGTGGCACTGACGATGGGAATTGGCGCAATTGCTGGACCAGTGCCATCCAGAGCCCTGCGCAGAGGCTCGATCAACGCGACTACCCCGTCTGCTCCAGGTGGCACCGGGATGCGAGCGAGTGGTCGGTCAGGCATTCCGTGAAGCGTAGTCGCGATACCGTTCCGGTCATGGATACCCGTACGCGTTACACCCTGCCACCGGTCGTTGCGGCCAACTCACCAGCCTTAACAAATCCCGAGCACTCCTCGGCGGTGGCGGCTTGCGAATGGGAATCTGGACGGGCTTTTCGCGACATCAAGTACGAGTTGTCTACAGGTCACGCGGCAGGCATCGCCAAGATCACGATCAACCGCCCAGACAAGCGCAACGCCTTTCGGCCCCAGACCATCATTGAGCTGATCGAAGCCTTCACTTTGGCCCGCGACGACGGCCGTATTGGCGTCATCATTCTCACCGGCCAAGGAGATTGGGCCTTTTGCTCTGGTGGCGATCAGATCATTCGCGGAGACGATGGCTATATCGGCGACGATGCTGTCGCTCAGGCTGGAGTCGGCCGACTGAATGTTCTCGATCTGCAAATTCTCATCCGGCGAATCCCCAAGCCAGTGATCGCGATGGTTGCTGGGTACTCCATTGGCGGCGGGCATGTGCTTCACGTCGTCTGCGATATGACCATTGCTGCCGATAATGCGCGCTTTGGCCAGACCGGTCCCAAGGTCGGTTCCTTCGACGGTGGCTATGGCTCGGGTTTGCTCGCGCGAATCATCGGACAAAAGCGTGCCCGCGAAATCTGGTATCTGTGCCGTCAGTACGGCGCTGCTCAGGCCTATGACTGGGGACTGGTCAACGAGGTCGTGCCGCTGGAGGATCTTGAGATTGCCACCGTTGATATCGCCAAAGAGATGCTCGCCCTCTCGCCATTGGCTCTTCGCATGCTCAAGGCCTCGCACAATGCTGCCGATGATGGCTTGGCTGGCATTCAGCAACTCGCGGGCGATGCCACCCTGCTCTTCTATATGAGCGAGGAAGCCCAGGAAGGCCGCGACGCCTACAAGGAGAAGCGTCAGCCAGACTTCTCGAAGTTCCCAAAGCGCCCGTGACCGCACTGGGCTCACTCCTGCAAGGTGCGGTGCCCTTCGCAGTTCGGCTGCACCGTGAGTTTCGCGGAGTCACAGTTCGCGAGGGCATGCTGATTCAGGGTCCTTCGGGATGGGGCGAATTCTCACCCTTTGAGGATTACGACGACCAAGCGGCGAGCCGTTGGCTGGGTGCTGCGATCGAGTCAGCCTTCGGAACGTGGCCGCAAGCGCAGCGGTCAACGATCAACGTGAATGCGATCATTCCCGCGGTCAGTCCCGCAGTCGCACGAGAGCTCGCTGAACAAGCTGTCGTTCGCGATGGCTGCACGACCATCAAGGTCAAGATCACTGGCGAGGACACCTCCGACGAGGCTCGAGTGGCGGCAATCCGCGAAGCCCTGGACGCCACCCTTGGCTACGGAGTTGGGTTGATTCGCATCGACGCCAATGCCTGTTGGAATGCCCCGCAGGCCATCAGCTCGCTGCACCGGCTGGCTGCCTACGGTCTGGAATATGTAGAGCAGCCGGTACCCAGCAAGGAAGAACTGCGCACGGTCAGGGCGGCAGTGGATGTGCCGATCGCTGTGGATGAGTCCATCCGAAGTGATCGTGGCATCGACCCCCGGGCATTGAGCGAGTTGGCAGAGATTGCGGACGTGGCAATCATCAAGCCATCGCCAGTAGGTGGGGTTCGGCGTGCGCTGGAGATTGCTGAGTTGGTCAAATTACCTGTTGTTGTCAGTAGTTCGATGGATTCCTCGATCGGACTTTGTGCCGCTCTCGCACTGGCTGCTGCCCTTGACGTTGATCGCGCTTGCGGCTTGGGCACAGGTGCGCTTCTTGCCACTGACCTGGTCGTGAATCCTCTGGTTCCAGTGGGCGGGGTGATGCGGGTTCAGCGGCTGTCCCCGGACGCAGGTTCCCTCCAGGCTGCGCAGCAACTTCTTGTGCCAGAACGCGTGCAGTTCTGGCACGAGCGCGTCGGCCGTGCTTGGGAGGCGGGAGCATCCGAGGCTTGGCAGAAAGTGATCACCTCAAGTGCATGAGCTGAACTCAGACGTGCAATGGTGAGCCGGTGAACCCAGCAACCGCGATGGCTCGAGTCATCGTCGATGAGCTCATTCGCTGCGGAATCACAGACGTTGTGCTTGCACCAGGCTCGCGCTCAGCCGCACTCGCACTGGCCTTGGCGGCTGCTGAAGGCCGCGGCGATCTCACATTGCACGTGCGCGTTGATGAGCGATCAGCTGGTTTCCTAGCCCTCGGACTTGGCAAGGTCAGCGGGGTGCCAGCCGTGATTGTCACGACTTCAGGCACCGCCGTGGTGAACCTGCATCCAGCGATGGTGGAAGCCGATCATTCCAATGTGCCGATGATTGCGCTGACGGCTGATCGGCCTGCGGCCCTTCGCGGCATCGGTGCAAATCAGACGATAAATCAGGTCGGCGTGTTCGGCACCAGCGTGCGCGAACTGATCGACATTGCTGCACCTTCGACTGACATGAGCGATGCGAACCTCAGCGCACAGGTTCGCGTGTGGCGGTCAACTGTTTCGCGAGCCGTGGCCTCCACGACAGATGTCATGCGCTCCGGTCCGGTGCACGTCAATGTGCAATTCAACGAGCCGCTGGTCCCCGACTCCGAACAGACTCCTGAGGAACAACGGGAGATGATGAAGTCCGGCCCGCTTGCTGGCAGAGCTGACGGCCGTCCATGGACGGCCGACGCCCGATTGATGGCAGGCATGGGTCTGCCGATCGATGAGATTCTTGAAATGCTGCTCGATGATCCGACCATTCCCGAACGGGGGCTCATCATTGTTGGCGATCATGCTGATGGTGAGGCCAGCGATCTGGTCGATGAACTCGGAGATGCATTGGGTTGGCCGATCATCGGTGAGCCCAGCGGCAACGTCTCGACCTGTGACACGGCACTCGCCCACGGCGCACTCTTGCTCGCCAGCTCGGCATTCGCTGAGGCTCATGTCCCCGATGTGCTCATCACTGTTGGTCACGTAGGGCTCAGCCGAGATATCAACAAGCACATCCTTGCGGCCAAAGTGCATATTGCAGTTGATCCGCAACCGCAATGGAGCGATCCGATGCGCTCTGCAGATGTAGTGGTTGCTGCTTGCCCGCTGCCTCCAACCATTGCCGATTTGGGCACTGACTGGCTGGAGTCATGGCAGCGCGCCGACCTGTTGGCAGCAGCAGCAATCGAGACCGTGCTCGCTGGCCCATCGATGCAGCTGACGGGCATGCATGTGGCACGGGCTTGTGGTCAAGCCGTCCCGGAGGATGGCCTGTTCTTTGTTGGGCCTTCCTGGCCAGCTCGCCATGTTTTCAACTTCGCCGCGAATGCCACGGGCAGTGCGGTGACCCTTGCTAACAGAGGCACGTCCGGCATTGATGGATGCATCTCAACCGCGTGGGGTGCGGCGATCGCTGCGCAACGCGAGAGTGAAGCCGGATGCGTTGCACTCGTTGGAGATCTCACTTTTCTCTATGACCTCAATGCCTTGCGCGTCCCGGCCAGCGAGGACATTCCTGATCTCGTGTTCGTCGTCAGTGATAACAACGGCGGCGGAATCTTCTCGCAACTCGAGCAAGGACAACCGCAGTTCGCTGCGGCATTTGATCGCGTATTCGGCACCCCTCTTGATGCAGACATCCCGGCGAGCGTGGCGGCCTTGGGCTTCCCATGCGTTGTGGCTACCTCAGTTTCCGAAATAGACGAAGCCTTGAAAGCTGCACTTGAAGTTGGGGGAGTCCACGTGATTGTTGCTCGCACCTGCGCGCGCGATCATGAGGCCGCGATTCTCAGCCAGGTGAAGACTGCGATAGATCAGACTCTTGCAACAGCGTGATTGCGTCAGTCCCCGGCGAGTGAATCTCTGATCGGCACAAGTTTGGCGCTTGATTCCGCCAGTTCTTGTGCGGCATCGGATCCCGAGACGATGCCGCACCCAGCGAACGCGCGGATGCGGCCCTGCTCCTGATCTACTTGTGCGCATCGCAAGGCGATGCCGAATTCACCGTCGCCGTGCGCATCGCACCAACCAACCGGTCCGGCGTAGCGTCCACGATCCATGCCCTCCAGCTCACGAATGACTTCAAGCGCGCGTTCCGTTGGTGTGCCACACACTGCGGCGGTCGGATGCAGGAGGGCCGCTAGAGCCAAGACTGGAACGTCGTCAGCTAATCGACCAGTGACGTCTGTGCTGAGATGTTGAACATTCGGAAGTTGCAGCACATGAGGTCCATCAGGCACTTCGAGGTCAGTGCAGTGCGCGGCCAGTGCTCGCGCAACTGAGCGCACGGCGTACTCATGTTCAGACAGATCCTTCGGGCTGGCCAGTAGGGCTTCGGCCATGCTCGCGTCGGCGGCGGCGTCGCCTTGACGGCGCACGGTTCCGGCCAACACTCGGCTGGTGACGAGGTCGCCAGTGCGCCGAACGAGAAGTTCTGGGGTTGCACCAATCAAGCCGCCGACACCGAAGGTCCAGCACGAGGGATATGAGTTCGCCAGAGAACTCAGCATTGCTCGTGCATCTAGAGGTGCGTCGACTGTGGCAAAGACATCGCGCGCGAGCACGACTTTGTCGAGTTCGCGGCGATCGATGCGTGCGATGGCCTCTTCGACTGCTTGCTGCCATTCCAGTGGCGAGCGAGTTCCCTGTGTCCATTGAACGTTCTGCGGTTGATTCGGAACGCTGACGGCGCGCAGTTCACTGCGTGGATCGCCATCGGAGCCGATGACGGTGATCCACGACTGTCCGCGCCGACGACCAATCAGCACGCGAGGAACGATCATGATCGAGCTGCCGGGCTCGGGGTCAAAGGCGAATGATGCGAAGGCAACTGGCCCCGTTCCGGGCATCGCAACGGTGTCGTCGATCGCGGCACTGGCACACAATTGTGACCACCAACGCTGAGCTCGACTGAAGCGCTCTGCGCCGCTGACTTCAAGGCTTGCAGCCACGCCCCAGCCGACCATTCCCTCGCCATTGCGAACCCACGTGACCGCGTCGCCCGAGGGCAATAGCGAAAACAGATTGCGTGGATCATCGAGAGGACGAGTGCGCACTTGGAGTGGTGCTCCGTGCCGCTCAGGTGCACGCGGGACGGACTTGGCCGGATCGGCGTGAGGTTCTGGCATGACACCAGCCTAGATGTGGTGATGCGAGCTGGCGGTGCAAGGATGCGGGCGTGATAAGAGCCGACCTGACCAAAACGCCGACCGACGTAGCGGCCATGTTCGACGGAGTGGCTCAGCGCTACGACATCACCAATGACGTGTTGGCCCTGGGGCAGACCCGAATCTGGCGACGAGCTGTGGTCTCAGCCGTTCGCCCGCAGCCAGGTGAGCTGATTCTTGATCTTGCCGCCGGAACGGGCACATCAAGCGTGCCCTTTGCCGAGGCTGGCGCGCACGTATTCCCGACGGATTTCTCGCTTGGAATGCTCCGCGTTGGACGCCAACGCCAGCCGAATCTTCCCTTTGTCGCTGGTGATGGGCTGCATCTGCCGTACCGCGATGATTCCTTCGACGCGGCCACGATCTCCTTTGGGCTTCGCAACCTCTCTGATCGCGCGGCGGGGCTGGCTGAATTTCGACGGGTGCTTCGACCAGGCGGTCGGCTCGTCATCTGCGAGTTCTCGCATCCAACGGTGGCACCGATTCGCAAGGTCTATACCGAATATCTGATGCGCGCACTGCCTGCAGTTGCTACCAAGGTCGCAAGTAACCCAGAGGCGTACGTGTACTTGGCTGAGTCGATTCGCGCGTGGCCAGTTCAAGCTGAGTTAGCAGATGAGTTGCTGGCCAGCGGATTTCTGGGCGTGCAATGGCGCAACTTGACCGGCGGCATCGTGGCCATCCATCGTGCAGTGAACCCTTAACACGGAGTATTGGCTCGCCACTATGCTTACGAAGGTCGTAAATGTGTTCACAATCGCGCAATCTGGCCGCCGAGTTCTGAATGTGAGGAGTCGTAGGTGAACGTCTATACCCCAATCCTGGTATTGGGCGCACTGGCTTTCGCCTTCGCACTGTTCTCAGCGGTCATCGCACCGCTGACCGGCCCAAAGCGCTACAACCGCGCAAAGGTTGATGCCTACGAATGCGGTATTGAACCGACCCCGCAACCTGTTGGTGGTGGTCGATTTCCGGTGAAGTACTACCTGACGGCGATGCTGTTCATCGTGTTCGACATTGAGATTGTGTTCTTGTATCCCTGGGCAGTCGCCTTTGATCACATGGCCATTTTTGGCTTGGTTGAAATGGTGCTGTTCATCGCAACCGTCCTCGTTGTGTACGCCTACGTATGGCGTCGACGTGGTCTTGAGTGGGATTGACCGGGAGTAGTCATGGGCCTTGAAGAGAATCTGCCGTCGGGGGTCTTGCTGACGACGGTTGAAAAGGTTGCCGGCTATGCCCGCAAGGGCTCCCTTTGGCCCGCCACTTTTGGACTGGCCTGCTGTGCAATTGAAATGATGGCCGTCGGTGGTCCTCGCTTCGACATCGCGCGCTTTGGCATGGAGGTTTTCCGGGCTTCGCCACGCCAGGCCGATCTCATGATTGTCGCCGGTCGTGTCAGCCAGAAGATGGCTCCTGTTCTGCGCCAGATCTACGACCAGATGCCCAACCCCAAGTGGGTGCTAGCCATGGGCGTCTGTGCCTCAAGCGGTGGCATGTTCAACAACTACGCAATCGTGCAAGGCGTTGACCACGTCGTGCCGGTCGATATCTATCTGCCCGGCTGCCCTCCTCGCCCAGAAATGCTGATCGACGCAATTCTCAAGCTGCATGAGGAGATCCAGGACATGAAGCTCGGCGCACACCGACGCGAGCAGATGCGTGAACTCGAGGCACACGCCCTTGTTGCTCCCACCACCTTGGAAAGCAAGGGGCTTCTGCGATGACCGATACGCCGGCTGCGCCGGTGTCAGTAGTGCCTGTCCCTGTAGTGCCTGTCCCTGTAGTACCAGAGGGAGTCAGCCAGTTCGAAGTATTTCACGTCCGCGAGGGTGCCTTCGGAGTTGAAGGTTCAGGTGACACCAGTGGTTTTGGTGGACTCGTTGAACTCATGCACATGCCAGAGCCGAGCGCTCGTCCCTACGGCGGCTGGTTCGACGAAGTCGCCGATGAACTCGAACTTTCCCTGACGGCACGCGGCATCGACTCTGGCAGCGCAATTGAGAAGGTCGTCGTTGATCGTGAAGAGATCAGTTTCTTCATTCGCCGCGATCTGCTGGTCGGCGTGCTGTCCGCACTGCGCGATGAGCCGGGGCTTCGCTTCGAATTCTCAAGTGGAGTTAGCGGCGTTCACTACCCAAGCGATCTGACCCGCGAATTTCACGCGGTCTACCACCTGCTTTCCATCACGCATAACCGCCGCGTCCGTGTTGAAGTCACAGCGCCCGACAGCGATCCGCACATCCCTTCATCTGTTGGTGTCTACCCCACGAACGACTGGCATGAGCGCGAGACTTTCGATCTTTTCGGCATCGTGTTCGACGGCCACCCAGTGTTGACTCGAATCCTGATGCCTGATGATTGGCCCGGGCATCCGCAGCGCAAGGACTACCCACTCGGTGGCATCCCAGTTGAATACAAGGGTGCGACCATTCCGCCACCAGATCAGCGGAGGTCGTACAACTCATGACCGCAGAAGACGTCAAATACACGAGCGCCCCCTCGCAGTCCAATGATGCCTACGCGGGCGCCAATGACGATTCCGAAGGGCGCATATTCAATATCGGCGGCGGCGATTGGGATTCCATCACCGTTGCTCCCGAGGGCGAAACCGAGCGCATCGTGGTCAACATGGGACCTCAGCACCCTTCGACTCATGGCGTGCTCCGACTCATCCTTGAGATCGATGGCGAAACTGTCACTGAAGCCCGCTGTGGCATCGGCTACCTACACACCGGCATCGAGAAGAACATGGAGTACCGCTCGTTCGTGCAGGGCGTCACCTATGCCACGCGCATGGACTACCTTGCGCCCTTCTACAACGAAGCGGTCTACTGCCTGGCAATAGAGAAATTGCTCGGCGTAACCGAGCAAATACCTGAGCGCGCAACGATTATTCGCGTGATCATGATGGAGCTCAATCGCATCTCCTCGCACCTTGTCGCACTTGCAACAGGTGGGATGGAACTTGGTGCCCTGACAGCGATGACCTTCGGATTCCGCGAACGTGAATTGGTACTTGAACTCTTTGAATTGATCACCGGCTTGCGCATGAACAATGCGTACATCCGGCCCGGCGGCGTTGCAACTGATTTCCCGGCCGATGGTGTCCAGCAGATCCGCGACACGATTCCGCTACTGCGCTCTCGTTTGAAGGACACGGGCAATCTGCTTATTGACAACAACATTTGGATGGGCCGCACTTCAGGCATTGGCTTTCTGGATCTGACGGGCTGCATGGCCTTGGGCATCAGCGGACCGATTCTGCGCGCAACTGGCTTCCCACATGATCTTCGCAAGACTCAGCCGTACTGCGGCTACGAGAACTACGAGTTCGATGTCGTCACTGCCGATACTTCGGATGCTTACGGTCGATTCCTCATTCGAATCCGTGAGATGGAGCAATCATTGCGCATCGTCGAACAAGCCCTCGATCGTTTAGAGCCCGGGCCGGTCATGATCGAGGACAAGAAGATCGCTTGGCCGTCACAGCTTTCCGTTGGCAGCGACGGCCAAGGCAATTCGCTGGATCACATTCGCGAAATCATGTCTGAGTCAATGGAAGCCCTGATCCATCATTTCAAGCTGGTCACTGAAGGCTTCCGTGTTCCCGCTGGGCAGGTCTACACCGCCATCGAGTCACCCCGAGGCGAGCTTGGCTGTCATCTCGTGAGCTCTGGCGGAACTCGGCCATACCGCGTGCACTTCCGCGATCCCTCGTTCACGAATCTGCAGTCTGTCGCGGCAATGTGCGAGGGCGGTCAGATCGCTGACGTCATCGCTGCGGTCGCAAGCATCGATCCCGTCATGGGCGGAGTCGATCGCTAACGCGATCGAGAGGAAGAGACATGGCCATCAGCGAACAGACCATTGAGCGCCTGCGCGAGCTTGCCGGGCTCTACCCGAAATCGCGTTCAGCGCTGCTGCCGATGCTGCACCTTGTGCAAAGCGAACAAGGCGAGGTCACGACTGAAGGCATCGCGATCTGTGCCGAAGTTCTTGGCCTCACACCTGCCGAGGTCACTAGCGTCTCGACCTTCTACACGATGTACAAGCGCAAGCCGGTCGGCAAGCACCATATCGGCGTGTGCACGAACACCCTGTGCGCATTGCTTGGAGGCGACGCTGTCTACGACGCCCTGTCAGAGCATCTCGGCGTTGGCCACAACGAACCCACTGCCGATGGCGGCTTCTCTCTTGAGCGCATCGAATGCCAAGCCGCTTGCACACATGCACCAGTGATGACAGTCGACTGGGAGTTCATGGACGACGTCACTCCTACTTCTGCCGTTGGGGTGGTCGAGCGACTGGCTCGGGGCGAGCAAGTTGAATCCACTCGCGGTCCAGTCATCCGCGATTTTCGGGCAACTCAGTTCAGCTTGGCCTTTCCCGATGACGGACTGGCCGGTGAAGGCAACTCAGTTGACGACAAGATGCTCGCCGGATTGCGCTATGCCAAGGAGCACAACATGTCTGCCCCAACGCCCGGACAGGAGAGCTGAACATGTCGCTGACTCCAGTCATCACTGAGCACTGGGATGTTCCAGATCTCTACACGATCGATGGCTACAAGCGCTTTGGTGGCTACCGAGCCCTGCAGAATGCACTCACTCTTGATCCTGACTCGATCGTCACCACGATCAAGGATTCCGGACTTCGCGGACGCGGAGGCGCTGGCTTCCCTACCGGCTTGAAGTGGAGTTTCGTTCCGCAGAACGACGGCAAGCCGCACTACTTGGTGGTCAACGCCGATGAGTCAGAGCCGGGTGCCTGCAAGGACATTCCGATCATGATGGCCAACCCGCATGCGCTGGTTGAAGGCGTCATCATCTCTGCTTTTGCCATTCGTGCCAGTCATGCCTTCATCTACATCCGTGGTGAGGTGCCCAATGCTCTGCGCAAGGTTGCAAGCGCAGCAGCCGAAGCACGTCGTGCTGGCTATCTCGGCAAGAACATCCTCGGTAGTGGTTTCGATCTCGAGCTCGTGGTGCACGCCGGTGCGGGTGCATACATCTGTGGCGAAGAAACAGCGCTCTTGGATTCTCTCGAGGGCTTCCGCGGTCAGCCGCGCTTGAAGCCACCGTTTCCAGCAGTCGCGGGCCTGTACGCATCGCCAACAGTGATCAACAACGTCGAGACCATCTGCAATATCCCCTACATCCTTGATCGCGGTGTCGATTGGTTCCGTCAGTTCGGCACTGAAAAGTCACCTGGTTTCAAGGTGTGGGCGGTTTCGGGCCATGTGAATCGTCCAGGCATCTACGAAGCTCCGCTGGGCATCACGATGCGCGAACTCTTGGACTACGCCGGCGGGGTTCGCAATGGCGGCGAGGTGAAGTTCTGGCTGCCGGGTGGATCTTCAGTGCCGATGCTGACTCCCGATCACCTTGACATCCCAATGGCCTACGAAGAAATGGCCGCCGCCGGAACCATGCTCGGCACGGGCACACCGATGATCTTCGACACCACGGTCAGTGTGGTCAAGGCCGTCAGTCGATGGTTGGAGTTCTACAAGCATGAGTCCTGCGGCAAGTGCACTCCCTGTCGCGAGGGCACCTACTGGATCACCGGCATCTTGGAAACCTTTGAGCACGGACACGGCGCGGAATCCGATCTGGATCTGCTCGTCAGTGCATGCAATCAGATTGCTGGTCGATCCTTCTGCGCCCTTGGTGACGCTGCGGCAACGCCGTTTCCTGCAGCACTGCAGTACTTCCGTGATGAATTCATCGCGGCCACCCAGACCCCGGTTGACGAGCAGTTCGATCCGGTGGCCTCTTATGTCTTTGCGGGAGCCGTTGCGCGATGACTGAAATTCTCAAGCAAGAAGTAGTGGCGACCATCAGTGTCACCATCGATGGCGTGGAGTTGCAGGTTCCTAAGGGAACTCTGGCAATTCGTGCCGCGGAGATGATCGGCGTTGAAATTCCACGCTTCTGCGATCACCCATTGCTTGAGCCAGTAGCCGCCTGTCGAGCCTGCCTCATCGAGGTCGAGGGCATGCCCAAGCCGCAGCCAGCGTGCGCGCAGGTGGTCAGCGACGGCATGACCATCCGCACCCAGCAATCCTCGCCCGTTGCTCGTGACGCGCAAGAGGGCGTGCTCGAATTCCTGCTTCTCAACCACCCACTTGATTGCCCGGTCTGTGACAAGGGCGGCGAATGCCCACTGCAGAACCAAGCAATGTCAGCGGGTCGTGCAGAGTCACGCTTCGATGGCGAGAAGCGCACCTTCGACAAGCCAATCCCCATCAGCGCACAGATCCTGCTCGACCGCGAGCGCTGTGTTTCATGCGCCCGATGCACGCGATTCTCTGGGCAGATCGCTGGTGACCCGATGATCGAGCTGCTCGAGCGTGGCTCGAATCAGCAGGTCGGCATTGCCACCGGTGAGCCCTTCAATTCCTACTTCTCTGGCAACACCATTCAGATTTGCCCGGTCGGCGCTTTGACCAGCGCCGAGTACCGATTCCGATCGCGTCCCTTTGACCTTGTGTCCACGCCCACCACATGTGAGCACTGCGCTTCGGGTTGCTCCTTGCGCACAGACTCCCGACGTGGTGAAGTCACCCGCCGCCTGGCTTGGGAAACCCCAGAAGTCAACGAAGACTGGAACTGCGACAAGGGTCGTTTCGCCTTCGCCTACCTCACCGAGAGCCGCATCACCACGCCCCTCATTCGCGAGGATGGCGAACTTCGTCCCGCTTCGTGGCCAGAGGCGATCGATGTTGCGGCGCGTGGGCTCGCAGCAGCGGGTTCGGCAACTGGTGTTCTCACCGGCGGTCGGCTCACTCAAGAAGACGCCTACGGCTACGCGAAGTTTGCGCGTGGAGTTCTGGGCACTGATCACATTGACTTCCGTTCGCGTGCGCATTCCGAAGAAGAAGCCCAGTTCCTTCGCGCCCTTGTTGCTGGCTCGTCGCTCACCACGACATATGCGTCTCTTGAGCAGGCACCGTTCGTTCTGCTCATTGCCTTCGAGCCTGAAGATGAGTCGCCGATCGTCTTTCTGCGCCTTCGCAAGTCCGTCACTCGCGTGACCAGCATTGCTACTCGAGGCTCCAAGGGCCTGGCCAAGCTCGGCGGCACTCTGCTGTCTGTCGTACCTGGTGAAGAAGCATTGGCAATCCGTGAACTCTCAGCAGACATTCGCGAGGCTCTTGCACAACCAGGCGCTGTCATTCTTGTCGGCGAGCGCATCGCTGCAAGTGTGGGTGCCCCCTCGGCCGTAAGTGAGTTGGCTGCGGCTACCGGTGCTGCGCTGGCTTGGGTGCCTCGTCGCGCCGGCGAGCGCGGAGCACTGGATGCCGGAGCACTTGCGGGCCTGTTGCCCGGCGGACGTCCGCTCACCGATTCGCAAGCGCGAAATGAAGTTGCCGCAGCTTGGGGTATCAGCGCTGATGCCTTGCCTAGCGCTGCTGCAGCTGAAGTTCTTGACGCCGCAAGCCGTCGCGCTTTGAAGGCGCTGATTATCGCAGGAGTTGATCCCGCCGATATACCCTCGCCGTTTGTCACCGACGCGGCTCTTGAGCGAACATCGTTCATCGTGTCTTTGGACCACCATCACTCGGAGATCACTGAGTTCGCTGATGTGGTGCTTCCTGTTGCTCTGGTCACCGAGAAGTCAGGCACCTTCGTTGACTGGGAAGGTCGCGCTCGTCCCTTCGCCCAAGTATTCAAGGACGCATTGGCGATGAGCGACGCCACCGTGCTCGGCATGATCGCTCGGGCAATGGGAGTCACTGCTGGTGCTTGGGATGGCCCGGGCATTCGACGCGAACTCGCGGGACTTGGCTCATGGGCCGGCCCCCGCGCCGAGGCTCCAAATCTCGCCTCGCCCGCAGCATCCGAATCCGGATTCCGTCTTGCCTCGTGGCGAGAACTGCTCGATGCCGGTGTCATGCAAGAGGGCGAACCACATCTCGCTGCCACAGCGCGTCCAGTCGCGGCCGTTCTTTCTGCCTCAGCGTTCGCCAAGCTCGGGTCGCCAGCCAGAGTCATGGTCACCGGCCCCCTTGGCTCAGTGCACTTGCCAGTTGAAGTCGGTGATGTTCTCGACAATGTCGTCTTCGTCCCGATGAATGCTCCTGGCTGCTCGATCTACACAGATCTCGGCGCGCGCGTTGGCGCTGCTGTTGACGTCACTGCTGGAGGTGCGGCATGACCGACGGCCAGTTCGGATTCTTCGGCACTGATCCTTGGTGGATCGTGATCGTCAAGGTGCTTGGCATCTTCGTGATGCTCGTGCTGCTCACCTTGTTCACGATCTGGTGGGAACGTCGCGTGGTGTCTCGCATGCAGAACCGCATCGGACCAAACCGCGTTGGTCCCTTCGGGCTGCTGCAGTCCTTGATGGACGGCGTGAAGCTCGCATTGAAGGAAGAGATCGTTCCCAAGGGTGTGCACCTTGCGGTGTATTGGATCGCGCCGATCATCTCAGCGACGATGGCCTTTGTCGCTTTCGCAGTGATTCCGTTCGGCCCGGTCGTGAATATGTTTGGCGTCTACACCCCGCTGCAACTCACCGATTTCCCGGTCTCCGTGCTGTACGTGCTTGCGATTGCGTCAATTGGCATCTACGGCATCGTCCTGGCTGGCTGGGCATCCGGCTCCACCTATCCACTGCTTGGTGGGCTGCGCTCCAGCGCACAGATGATCTCCTACGAGATCGCGATGGGCTTGTCCTTCGTCGCGGTGTTCCTCTACGCGGGTTCAATGTCTACCTCTGAAATTGTGAGCGCGCAGGAGCCAGTCTGGTTCGCGGTCATCCTGCTGCCTTCCTTCTTGATCTACGTCACGGCAATGGTGGGTGAGACCAACCGCGCACCCTTCGACCTTCCCGAGGCAGAAGGCGAGCTCGTCGGCGGTTTCCACACTGAGTACTCCTCGATGAAGTTCGCGCTCTTCTTCTTGGCCGAGTACATCAACATGGTGACGGTCTCGGCATTGGCGACCACCTTGTTCTTGGGTGGCTGGCGGGCTCCATGGCCATTGTCTTTGTGGGAGGCCTCGAATACTGACTATTGGCCAATCCTTTGGTGGCTGGCCAAGGTGCAGATCTTCATCTTCATCTTCATCTGGCTGCGCGGCACTTTGCCTCGCCTGCGCTACGACCAGTTCATGAAGTTTGGCTGGAAGGTGCTGATCCCAGTCTCGATCGCGTGGATCCTGATTGTTGCCACCGCACGCGCATTGCGCAATGAGGTCACGTTGAATACGACCGAGATTCTGGTGAGCGGAGCGATCGTCATCGGCGTCCTGCTCGCGGCTTCTTGGTTGCTGCAAGCCCGAGCCGATCGCAAGGCTGCAGCTGATGAACTGGATGCCGCCGAGACCGCAGTTCAACCATTTGATGCGATGGCCGGCGGCTACCCAATACCTCCAATGCCGGGCCAGGAGTCGAATCTGACCAGCCGCCGTGGCCCGTCAACCATCACTACGCAGGAGGCCATCGATGGCTGAGCTGCCCCAAGCAGTCCGGGGATTCTGGGTCACCTTCCGCACCATGTTCAAGAAGGTGGTCACAGAGCAGTACCCCGAGGATGCTGCGAAGTTCCCGCCCAAGCCCCGCTTCCATGGTCGTCATCAGCTCAACCGCTGGTCAGATGGCCTGGAGAAGTGCGTGGGCTGCGAGTTGTGTGCGTGGGCTTGCCCGGCCGATGCGATTCTGGTCGAGGGTGCCGCCAATACCGAAGACGAGCGATTCTCGCCAGGGGAGCGCTATGGCCGCGTCTACCAGATCAACTACACCCGCTGCATCTTCTGCGGCCTGTGCATTGAGGCCTGCCCAACTCGTGCGCTGACGATGACCAATGTCTTTGAACTTGCTGACAACAATCGCGCAGATCTCATCTTTGAGAAGAAGGACCTTCTGGCTCCAATGCTGCCGGGCATGGTCGCCCCGCCACACGCCATGGTCGAGGGATCAACGGAGCAGGATTACTACGCGAATCGGATCAAGGGAGCTGACGTTGTTGATCAGGGGGTGAACCCGTGATCGACACCCCGACCAACACCGGAGAAGCCGTTGTCTTCTGGGTCTGCGCAGTGCTCTCGGTTCTTGGAGCCATTGGCTTGATCACCTCGCGCAAGGCAGTGCACAGCGCGTTGTGGATGGCGCTGACAATGATCACCTTGGCCGTTCTGTACATCACGAACTCAGCACCGTTCCTGGGTATGGCGCAGATCATCGTCTACACCGGCGCCGTGATGATGCTGTTCCTATTCGTCATCATGGTCGTTGGAGTTGATGCTTCTGACTCGCTCATTGAGACCATAAAGGGCCAGCGCTGGGCAGCCATGCTGCTTGGCTTGGCTTTGATCCTTATTTTGGTCTGGGGCGTGGGCAGCTCGCTCGCTGGAATTCCGGCGACGGGTCTGGAGTTTGCGAACCGAACAGACGGCGGCAACGTGCCGGGTGTCGCGCGTCTGATCTTCACTGACTTTCTGGTGGTCTTCGAGGTCACTTCGGCTCTGCTCATCACCGCGGCCCTTGGCGCTATGGTTCTGGCGCACCGCGAACACTGGAAGCCCAAGCCAACTCAGGCAGAGCTGTCGAAGGCTCGATTCCTGGGCGATGAGCATCCGGGCAATCGTCCCAACCCCGGTATTTACGCGCGCCACAACGCCGTCGATACTCCCGCATTGCTTCCGGATGGCTCGCCAACCGAACTCAGCATCCCTGGGGCGCTGCGCGCGCGCGGCGACATAGCGCCAGTTGATATCGAGGACGTTCACGCAATCGAGGAGGCTGATTCGCTGTGAATCCCTCCAATTACGTCGTTCTTTCGGCTCTGCTGTTCGGTATCGGAGCACTGGGCGTGCTGGTACGACGCAACGCGATCGTGGTGTTCATGAGTGTGGAACTCATGTTGAACGCCTCGAACCTGGCGTTCGTTGCCTTCGCTCGCATGAACGGCAATCTCGATGGTCAGGTGGTCGCCTTCTTTGTGATGGTGGTTGCCGCTGCCGAGGTCGTGGTTGGTCTGGCGATAATCGTCCAGATCTTCCGATCGCGCCGTTCTGCGTCCATCGACGAACCCAATCTGCTGAAGTACTAGGACAAGGAAACTCACGTGCAAGAGTTGATGCCGGCGACCGGCGTGTTCTCGCTGCTGTGGTTGCTGATTGCGCTGCCACTGGTTGGCGCGGCGATCCTGCTGCTCGGTGGGCGCACGACCAATAAGTGGGGGCCATATCTGGGCGTCTTCACTGTTGTGGTCGACGCCTGCCTGGCGATCTGGATGCTCGTGGAGATGATGGGCCAAGGCGCTGAAGATCGGACTTTCAACGACAACATCTACAGCTGGGTCTTTGCGGGAAGTTTCAAGGTCGACATGGCCTTCCAACTTGATCAGCTCTCAATGGTCTTCGTGCTGCTGATCACCATTGTCGGTTCGCTGATTCACATCTACTCACTTGGCTACATGAGCCACGACCCTGATCGTCGCAAGTTCTTCGGCTACCTGAATCTCTTCGTTGCAGCGATGCTCTTGCTCGTTCTGGCCAACAACTACCTGCTGATGTATGTCGGCTGGGAAGGCGTTGGTCTTGCGAGTTATCTGCTCATCGGCTTCTGGCAGTACAAGCCGGCTGCGGCAGCTGCCGCCAAGAAGGCATTCATCATCAACCGAGTTGGTGACGTCGGCCTGAGTCTGGCGATCATGGTCCTGTTCGTGACCTTCGGGTCGGTCTCCTTCCAGGATGTCTTCAGCAGCACCGGACAGGCAAGTGAAGGCACGCTCACGGCCATTGGCCTGCTGTTTCTCTTGGCTGCTTGCGGCAAGTCTGCGCAGTTCCCGCTGCAGGCTTGGTTGCTTGATGCAATGGAGGGCCCAACTCCGGTCTCGGCACTGATTCACGCGGCGACCATGGTCACCGCTGGCGTGTACTTGATCACGCGTAGCAATGCGATCTTCGATGCTGCTGCCTGGGCTGCGACAGCTGTTGTCGTGATTGGGGTGATCACTATGTTCATGGGCGCGATCATCGGTTGCGCCAAAGACGACATCAAGAAGTCTCTTGCGGGTTCCACGATGAGCCAGATCGGTTACATGGTGATCGCGGCCGGCCTGGGGCCGGTCGGCTACGTCTTCGCCATCTTCCACCTGCTGACCCACGGTGTGTTCAAAGCTGGACTCTTCCTTGGTGCGGGCTCGGTCATGCACGGAATGAAGGACAACGTGAACATGCGTCGTTATGGTGCATTGCGCGCGCTGATGGTGATTACCTTCGGCACCTTCTTGATCTGCACCTTGTCGATCATGGGCATCCCGCCGTTCTCGGGCTTCTGGTCTAAAGACAGCATCGTTCACGCGGCATTTGAGAGCAACAACCTGGTTGGCGTGTGCACCGTGCTTGCTGCTGGCATCACAGGCTTCTACATGACTCGCATGGTCGCGATGACCTTCTTCGGCAAGGCGCGCTGGGAAGACGATGCGCATCCGCATGAGTCACCGGCTGTGATGACCATCCCGTTGATCATCTTGGCCATCGGGGCGACCTTCCTGGGCATGGCGCTGCTGTTCTGGGGGAATATCGAAACTTGGCTTGAGCCTGTTGTCGGCTACCAGGAGCACGAAATCGCGATCCCAGAAATCCTGTTGATGGTCATCACGCTGGCGGTCGTCCTCGCTGGTGCTGCGTTCGGATGGATTCAGTACGCCCGCCGGGAGGTCCCCGTCGCCGAGCCGCATGGCAACCTGCTCACACGTGCGGCTCGTGCCGAGCTGTATGGCAATGCGATCAATGATGTCCTGGTCGTGCAGCCCTCCTTCTGGTTGTCGCGCTTCCTGGTGTGGTTCGACAACGCCTGGGTCGACGGCTTCGTCAATGGCAGTGCAGCTGCAGTTGGCGGATTGTCAGGACGCATGCGCAAGTACCAGACCGGCTTCATCCGTTCCTATGCACTTTCGATGGTCGGTGGCGCCGTCTTGGTTGTCCTGGCACTGGTACTGGTGAGGCTTTCGTGAACGAGTTCCCCTGGCTGACCGTTCTCGCAGCCGTGCCGCTTGTCGGCAGTGTTGTGGTGGCCTTGCTGCCCAAATCGCGCCCGCTGTTGGCGAAGCAACTCGCGCTGGCCATCTCCGTCGTGGCTCTGGGGTTGACCGTTGTCATTGCCTTGCAGTTCAACGGCTCCACCAGTGAGCCGTTCCAGCTCGTCGAATATCACGAGTGGATCCCGGCCTTTGGCATCACCTACTCCATGGGAGTCGATGGCATCGGCCTTGTGCTGATTGCGCTGGCGGCAATTCTGGTGCCGATCACGATCCTTGCTGGGTGGAACGATGTCGAAGAGCCGAACTCCGAGACGGTCGGCAGCGTCAAGGGCTACTTCGCTCTGATCTTGGTGCTGGAGACCTTGATGATCGGCGTCTTCGCAGCCACCGACGTATTCCTCTTCTACGTCTTCTTCGAAGCCATGCTGATTCCGGTCTACTTCATGATCGGGCGCTACGGCGGCCCGGAGCGTTCGTACGCGGCAATGAAGTTCCTGATCTACAGCCTCCTCGGCGGCTTGTTCATGCTCGCAGCGATGATTGGTTTGTTCGTTGTCTCTGGCCAGATCTCAGGACAGGGGACCTTCAATTGGTTCCAACTCGTTGGCCTCGACATTGATCCGGCAACGCAGAAGATCCTCTTCCTTGGATTCTTCTTTGCCTTTGCAATCAAGGCTCCCTTGTGGCCATTCCATACCTGGCTTCCCGATGCAGCGAGTGCGGCAAAGCCCGGCACCGCGGTACTGCTGATTGGCGTACTCGACAAGGTCGGCACCTTCGGCATGATCCGCTACTGCCTGCCGATCTTCCCTGCCGCAAGTGAGTTCTATGCGCCGGTGATCATTGGCATGGCTTTGGTAGGCATCTTCTATGGCGCATTTGTGGCGCTGGGTCAAAACGACATGAAGCGCTTGTTCGCCTACTCGTCGATGTCGCACTTTGGCTTCATAGCGCTGGGTATCTTCGCCTTCACCACGATCGGCATCAGCGGCTCCGTTGTGTACATGGTGGCGCATGGGTTGTCCACCGCCGCGCTCTTCTTGACTGCTGGCTTCCTGATGCAGCGTCATCGCGGTTCGAGCCTGCTGTCGGATTACTCCGGTGTGAACAAGCCGGCACCAGTCTTGGCGGGCTTCTTCCTGTTTGCCGCGCTGTCCTCCTTGGCCCTGCCTGGGCTGGTGTCATTCATCGGCGAGTTCATGGTGCTGCTGGGCACTTTCCAGCGGTATTTGTGGGTGGGCGGCGTCGCCACTCTCGGCATCGTCATCACGGCTGCCTATGTGCTGCGCGTTTACCAGAAGTCGATGACCGGTTCAGTTGGTGAAGGCCTAGCAGGCATCAGGGATCTTGGGGTGCGAGAGTTCACTGCCTTGATTCCGATTGTTGCCTTGACGATCTTCCTCGGGCTGTACCCGACGCCTCTGCTGAATGTCATCAATCCCGCCGTCGACACCGTCATGTCCATCACGGGTCAAACCGATCCGCCTCCGACTATTGGCGTGACGAGCACCACCACTGAAGGGACCCAACCGTGATCGCCGTGAGTGCCGTGGTCCAGGCGGCCGACACCACTACTTGGGTGATGCCAACGATCGAGTATCGACTGCTGGCTCCGATCCTGATCGTGCTCGGCGCTGGCGTTGTCTCGGTTCTCATCGAGGCCTTCCTGCCGCGAGCAGCACGACGCCCAACGCAGTTGATCCTGGTGTTCACAACGCTCATTGCCGCACTGATCGCGATCATCAGCCTGCATGGCGATCGGGCAGTCGTCGGCCAAGGTGCACTGGTTGTTGATGGTCCCGGCTTGATCATGCAGGCCACGATCGTGGTCATCGCGATCCTTGGTGCGCTGCTGATGGCTGAGCGCGGGCTTGATCCAAGCGGCGATGCCTTTGCCCCGCGGGCCTCCGCCCTCCCGGGGTCTGAGGATGAGCGTCAATTCACTGCGCGCGGCTATTTCCAGACCGAAATCTGGGCCTTCTTCCTGTTTGCCGTTGGCGGCATGCTGCTGTTCCCGGTAGCCAATGACCTGCTGATGATGTTCGTGGCCCTTGAAGTCATGTCCTTGCCGCTCTACCTGCTCGCCGGCATGGCCCGTCGCCGTCGCCTGCTCTCCCAGGAAGCTGCGTTGAAGTACTTCGTTCTTGGCGCCTTCTCTTCAGCCTTCTTCCTGTACGGGTCAGCGTTGCTCTACGGCTTCTCCGGCTCGATCTCCTTCCCAGTGATCGCCGAAAAGCTCTCGGCCATCCCGGGGCAGAGTTCGCTCGTCCTGATCGCCATTGCACTTGTTGCAGCTGGTCTGCTCTTCAAGATCGGCGCCGTGCCCTTCCACCAGTGGACGCCAGACGTCTACCAGGGTGCGCCGACCCCGTTGACGGGCTTCATGGCGGCCGCAGTGAAGATCGCGGCCTTTGGTGCCCTCTTGCGTCTGTTCTACGTTGCCCTTGGCGGCATGCGTTGGGACTGGATTCCGATGATGTGGGTCATCGCGATTCTCACCATGCTCGTCGGCTCGATCATCGCGCTCACCCAGAGCGACATCAAGCGGATGCTGGCCTATTCCTCGATTGCGCAAGCTGGCTTCATCCTGCTGGGTGTCATCGCGGCATCGCCTGCAGGTTTGGCAGGTTCGATCTTCTACTTGATCTCTTACTCCTTCACAACCATCGGCGCCTTCGCCATCATCATGTTGGTGCGCGATGACACAGGCGAAGCTACCCACCTTTCCAAGTGGGCTGGCTTGGGACGCAAATCACCCTTCGTGGCTTCTGTCTTCGCCCTGTTCATGCTGTCGCTGGCCGGCATCCCCCTGACCAGCGGTTTCATCGGGAAATTCAGCGTGTTCACTGCGGCAATCGCCTCAGGCAATACCTGGCTGGTAATCGTGGCCGTAGTCGCCTCGTTGATCGCTGCCTTCTTCTACCTTCGCGTCGTGGTCTTGATGTTCTTCACCGATCCGACGGAGGACACCGCCACAGTGGCCGTCCCCTCCGTCTTCACGACCATTGCTCTGGCTGCCGGTGCCACCGTGACCATCCTTCTGGGAATCGTGCCGCAACCGCTGCTCGAGCTGATCGTCAACGCCGGCGTTTTCGTTCGCTAGTAGCGTGTAACCATGAGTTCTCAACCCATGGATCTGCTTTCGGGCGATCCTGAGCTGGAGGCATCCCTCACCTCGGCCATGGCGCAGGTGGAGTCCGCCCTGCATGAGGCGATCAAGAGCGACTACCCATTTGTCACAGAGACTTCAACGCACCTAGTCGATGCGGGTGGCAAGCGCTTCCGCCCACTGCTGACTTTGCTGGCTGCGCAGTTCGGGGATCCAAGGCGCAAAGAAGTCATCGAAGCGGCCGTGGTTGTTGAACTGACTCATCTGGCAACGCTTTATCACGATGATGTGATGGACGAGGCCAAGATGCGCCGCGGTGCTGATTCGGCCAATGCTCGTTGGGACAACTCGATCGCGATTCTCACTGGTGATTTTCTCTTTGCTCGTGCCTCTGACATCCTCGCCGACCTCGGTCCTTCGGCAGTTCGCATCCAAGCCCGCACCTTCGAACGGCTGTGCATCGGACAGATTCGCGAGACGGTCGGTCCGATCGATGGCGCTGATCCGGTGCAGCATCACTTGCAGGTGCTGGCCGACAAGACTGGTTCGTTGATTGCAACTGCTGGCCAGTTCGGCGCGATGCTTTCCGGTGCTGACGAACTGACCGTTGAGGTGCTCACCAAGTTTGGCGAGTGCATCGGTGTGGCATTCCAGCTCGCTGACGATCTTGTCGACATCACTTCTGAATCTGAGCAGTCGGGCAAGACTCCGGGAACCGACCTGCGCGAGGGAGTTCCAACTCTTGCGGTGCTTATCGCACTGTCGAGCACAGATACTGCGGACAGCAGACTGCAACAACTGCTCTCGCGACCACTTCCGGATCCGATTGAGCACGCCGAGGCGCTCGCACTGCTGCGCCAGCACAGCGCTTTGGAGGAGGCTCAGGTTGAGGCTCGTCGGTGGGCCGATGATGCGCGTAAGTCCTTGGTGGAATTGCCCGCGGGCGCTCCTCGGGAAGCCCTTGAGCAACTGTGCGACTACGTCGTTTCGCGCACGGGCTGATCCCCTCCACCACCTCGCTACGCTCGGTGGATGCTCGCCGAACTCGCCCCCGAGATGTATCGCGTTGTCGCTGATCCGACCATCCGCATCCATGTGAGCGAACTGGCCTGCTGCGCACTCGAAGTGGGCTCAGCTGTGACTTTGGGTTTGCTTTCGCGCGAGAGTCCTCAGGACTGCGTTGCCCGGATAGATGTGCTTCTGGTTGCAGGCACGGTCACTGAGCTTCTGGCGCCTGCGGTACAGGCTCAATGGGAGTCAATCCGGGAGCCCCGGCTGGCCATTGCCGTGGGCGCCTGCGCAAGCTCGGGCGGACCGTATTGGGATGCGCTGCCCGTCCGCAAGGGCATCACCGATCTCGTGGAGACCTCTGGCTATGTCGCAGGTTGTCCACCTGATCCCCGGCGAATTATTGATGGTGTGCTCGCCTTGGTGCCAACGCTGTGATGCCGACAAGGATTGATTCAGAGGTGTGGCTGCAGCATTTCGCGCAACTGAAGTCTGAAGGCCTGGGCTGGTTCGACTTTCTGACTGCCATCGATCGTGGGGACCACGTCGATGTTGTCGCACGCGTCACGGACCAGTCACAGTCTCGGTCGGCATTGGTCACCACAGCAGTCTCGGTCGAAGTTGCATCACTGACGAGCCTGTATGCCGGCGCAGCTTGGTATGAGCGCGAGACTCTGGAGATGTTCGGCATTGGCTTCGCTGGTCTCACTGATCAACGTCCGCTTCTGCACCGATTCTTCCCCGACCCGCCGCCCTTGCGTAAGTCAGTGCCGTCATGAGTGTCCGAGAATCCATTGGCCTGCATGAGGATTCCTGCACTTCATGCTTGATTTGCGTGCGTGACTGTCCCAGCGTGTGCATCGAAATCGAGCGGCATACCGAGCAGCTCACGGAAGGCCGCAGGCCAAAGACCGTGCACGTGCTCGATGCCTTCCGCATCGATTACGCGCTGTGCATGTACTGCGGCATCTGCATTGACGTCTGCCCAACCGATGCACTCAGCTGGAGCCAGGTTGCAGGACTGTCGGTGCATTCGCGCGCGGAACTCGTCAGTGATCGCGAGGATCTGGCTCGTCGAGCGCTGTAGCTAGCGGTAGTTCACGAACTGAGTTGCGAAATCCAGCTCGGCTGTTCGCACTAACTCCTGCACGGCCTGAAGATCATCACGACTCTTGCTGGTGATGCGCAGCTCCTCGCCGATCACCTGAGCCTTGACGGCCTTGGGCCCCTCGTCACGGATCAGTTTTCCGAGCTTCTTGGCCTGCTCCTGATTGATCCCGGCCTTGAAGGTTCCGGTGATCTTGTACTCCTTGCCCGAGGAGCGAGGATCCTCAGCTTCAAAGCTCTTCAAACTCATGCCACGCTTGATGATCTTCTCCTTGAAGACATCAAGGGCGGCTTTGGCTCGCTCTTCAGTTCCCGAAGTGATTTCAACGCCGAGTTCACCCTTCCACTCAATGGTGGTATCGGTGTTCTTGAAGTCGAATCGTTGCGCCAATTCCTTTGCCGTCTGATTCAAGGCGTTGTCGGCCTCTTGCCGATCCACCTTCGACACGATGTCAAAACTGCTGTCTGCCATAGCTCCTCCTCAACCCCGCCATTGTGCCGAATCGCGAGTGCCATCCTGCATGGTCCCGCCCAGAAACATGCGCGTGTATTGTTTCCCGCGCTGCCCGCAAGGGGAGCATGGCAGGTTGCCCGAGCGGCCAATGGGAGCGGACTGTAAATCCGCCGGTTAATACCTCCGAAGGTTCGAATCCTTCACCTGCCACACAAGGCTGTGGGGTTCGTCGAAATTCTGACGGACCCCACAGTGCATTCTCGGGCGAACTGACAGACTGCGCGAGTGCCCAAGTTGAGTATCGACATCACGCCCTTGCGTACCTCCAAGGACTTCCGCAACCTGTTCGTGAGCGGGATGGTCACCTACCTGGGCTCGATGATCAGTTATGTCGCCATCCCCTTCCAGATTGCTGATCTGACGGGATCCTTCTTTGCCGTTGGTGCCGTAGGCCTGGTGCAACTCGTGCCGCTAGTCGTCTTCGGTCTGTATGGCGGTGCGCTGGCGGACACCCTTGATCGACGTCGGATCGTGTTGATCACCGAAGTGGTCGCGCTGTTGCTGCTGAGCGTCTTGTGCCTGAACTCGTTGATGTCTGATCCGCATCTCTGGGTGATCTACTTCGTGGCTTTTGTGCTGGCAGCTAATCAAGGAATCCAGCGTCCGTCCATGAATGCGATCATCCCGAGGGTGGTATCGCATGAAGAATTGCCTGCGGCAGGTGCTCTGCGCATGGTGCAGTACACGCTCGGTTCGATCATCGGACCAGCCATTGGCGGCTTGCTGATCGCCGTTGCTGGCGTCGGCTTCGCCTATGGGGTCGATGTGATCTCCTACGCAGTCTCTGCCATCTTCCTGTTCCGGCTGCGGAGCCTTGGACCGTTGTTGGAGGTTGTTGAGAAGGCGAGCATTGGCCATATTCTCGAAGGAGTGAAGTATGCCTACGGCAGGCGTGATCTTCTTGGCACATACATCATCGATCTGATCGCCATGATCTTCGCCTTTCCGGTGGCGATGTTCCCTTTTGTCGCCGAGCAGTTCGATGCGCCTTGGTCGCTCGGCTTCCTCTATGCAGCAACAGCTGTGGGTGCGCTGCTCGTCACTTTGACCAGTGGCTGGACCTCACGTGTCAATCGACATGGACGCCTGGTGGTCTTCTCCGCTGCGCTTTGGGGACTGTGCATCGCTTTGATCGGCGTGGCCCCCGGTATCTGGTGGGTTCTGATTCTGCTGGTGTTAGCGGGGGCGGCAGACATGGTCAGTGGTCTGTTCCGCACACTGATCTGGAATCAGACAATTCCCGACGGAGTGCGCGGCCGGATGGCTGGCATCGAGATGCTGAGCTATT